>CAZGRT010000169.1:0-19239 GCA_964528225.1 uncultured Thermodesulfobacteriota bacterium
ATGCCCACCACCTCGGGGGCCAGCATGTAGATCGGCTGCCCCAACATCACCGCCTCGGCCTCGATGCCGCCCACCCCCCAGCCCACAACCCCCAAACCGTTGATCATGGTGGTGTGGGAGTCGGTGCCCACCAGGGAATCCGGAAAGGCCACGCCGTCACGCACCTGGACGACTTTCGCCAGGTACTCGAGGTTCACCTGGTGGCAGATGCCCGTAGCCGGGGGAACCACCCGGAAGTTCCGGAAGGCGGTCTGCCCCCACTTCAGGAACTGGTACCGCTCGCGATTCCGCTCGAACTCCTTCTGCGCGTTGAACGCCAGCGACGCCTCGACCCCGAAGTGGTCCACTTGGACGGAATGGTCGATCACGAGATCGACCGGGATCAGGGGATTGATTCGCTTCGGATCCCCTCCCAATGCCTTCATGGCGGCCCGCAGGGCTGCGAGGTCCACCACTGCCGGCACACCCGTGAAATCCTGCAGGAGAACGCGGGCCGGCAGGAATGCAACCTCCTCACCGGGCCCAGCCTTCGGCTTCCACCCGGCCAGCGCTGCGACATCCTCCTCCCGGATGACGTAACCGTCGCAGTTGCGCAGGACCGATTCGAGCAGCACCCGGATCGAGAAGGGGAGCCTCGCCCCCCCGCCCACGCCGCCCGCCTCCAGGGCATCGAGGCTGAAGAAGGAGACCTCGCCCGAGGCGGTCTTCAGTTTGCGGCGGACGTCTGGACCGTTCATCGCTTCACTCCTTGGTGCCCTGAGACCCGGGGGAGCCCATGCGCCGAGACGCGGGGAAAGGGTCCGCTAAGAAAACACACGTGCGCCCTCGGTGCAAGGGCTCCCGAGACGACACCGCCGACCCCGCGTCACTTCCTGGCACCTCGTCTCCCGAAATGGTACCTTCCAGCCACCGGCGGAGAACGAAGGCTGCCACTTCGCGACCACGGATGCTGCCGGACACGGGAGTGCCCATGGCCCCAAGGGACATCGCGACCGCCCTGCTCCTCCCTCTGCTCGCGGCGGGAATCGCCTCCGCGGCGCCTGTCGCTGCCCCGCGTCTGCTGACGCCGATCGATCGAGCGGTGGTTCACGGACCGGATGTGCTCGCCGTGTTCACAACGGCGCCGAACACGGCGGTTCGCGTCCGGCTGGACGGCGAACTCGTCGACTTGCGCGACGCGCGGGTCCCCGGTGACCACTACGACCTCCACCACCTGCTCGTCCCCCTCGAGGAGGGCGGGCATCCGGTCCAGATCGTGGACGCCTCGACGGAGGCCGAACTCCTCTCGTTCTCCGTCACCTACCTTCCACCCCAGAGTCTCCGGACGCCGGGAGGATCGGGGGCCAGGCCGTACGCCTTCCACTCCCGGGAAGGGGAAGCCGGGTGCTCGGCCTGCCACGCTCTGCCGGAAACTTTCGAAACCGTGCGCGACCAACCCCTGGCGCCGGCCGGCAAGGTCTGCTCCGCCTGCCACCCCCGGGTGGAGTCTGCCCCCTTCCTCCACGGGCCGGTCGCCGTCAACGCCTGCTTCATGTGCCACACCGAGGACTACGCTCCGTCCCGGTTCCAGCAGCGGAGTTCCCAGGGGGGATTGTGCAGCAACTGCCACGAGAGCTTCCTCGCCAAGATCCTCGGCGGGCGCAAGTTCGTACACGGACCGGTGGCAGCGGGCGGGTGCACCGTGTGTCACGATCCCCACGGCGGGCGGAACAAGGCCCTCGTGCGGGAAGATCCGACCGAACTCTGCCTCGCGTGCCACGCCGAGACGCTGCCCGTCCCGACGGCCCGACAACTTCACGCAAAGGTCGAGTGCACGCGGTGCCACAACCCCCACGGGGGCCAGACACGGCTGTTCAGCGACGCGGAAGGGCCGGTCTTCTGTGCCGGCTGCCACCGGAACGTCGCCGAATCCGAACAGGGCCACCCCATCGCCGGCCACCCCGTGGAAGCGGACGCCGACCCCTCGAAACCTGGAAGGCACATGGACTGCATGAGTTGTCACGGCCCCCACTCGGTCCGGGACATCTCGAAAGCCGACATCCTGAGGAACGAGGCGGTTCAGCGGGAATTCTGCAGCCGCTGCCACTACTGAGCGGGGGACCGACGGGCGCAGACCGCCGGGAAGGGGCACGCTGCGGGACGGCTCAGGGTGCGATCGCCAAGAACCGTGGTCTCTCGTCGGGTTCGCCGAGGACCCTTCAGCGGAGGTCGGCCAACCCTGCGAGCGCGCTCTCCACGTCGACCCAGAGTCCCTCGTCCTCCGCTTCCAGATAGGACCTGACACGGTCCACCCGCGCCCCGTCCTCGCTCAACGCGATGAGGACGGCGGAGCGCACGCGCGCCGGCCTCGGCCCGCATCCGCATACGATGCCTTCAAGCGCATTCCAGGCCCGTTCGTCGTGGAACAGCGCCAAGGCCTCCGCCGCCTGCGTCACCTCGGCCTCGCTCCCCCCGGCGCCGGCGACCCGGAGCAACTCCTCCAGGCCCGGCTCCCCGATCCTCCGGAGAGCACGGCCGGCCAGCCAGCCCAAGACCGGGTCCCCCAGTTGGTCGGCGACGTCCCGCGCCGACGAGGGCTCTCCGATCTCGCCGAGCATCCAGAGTGCAGCGGCTCGGCGCCCCACGGAACCGGAAGCGAGGGCCTCCGTGAGCATCGGAACCACCGGGGGCCCCAGCCGGATGAGGATCTGGGTGCGGAGGCTCATCGTGGGGTCGTTCGGCCGCGCCATCAGGAACAGGCCCGGGTTCGAGGAACCCACCCGCTCCAGCGCCAGCGAGGCGAACCAACGGAGATCTTCGTCGCGCAAGGCGTCCAGCAGCGGCTCGACCGAGTCGGAGGTTCCCGCGGTGATGAGGCCCGCCACCGCCGCGACGCGCACTTGTCGGTTCGGGTGTCGCAGCAGGCGGATCATCGCCTCCTCGGCCCGAGGGCTCCCGATCTCCCGCAGGGCGTTGAGACTCGCCACCGCCCGCTCCGCACTGCCCGACAGGGCAACCTCGGTCAGCACCTCCACGGCTTCCGGGCCGAAACGGACCAAGGCACCCCGGGCGGCTTCCACCACGGCCTCCGAGGGGTCGGAGAGCCGGGCGACGAGCGCAGCGATCACCAAGGGCACATCCGAACACTCCGGAGCCAGCACCCCCAGCGAGTAGGCGGCGTTGCGGCGAACGGCCTCCTCCCGGTCTCCGAGGGCCTCGACGAGGAGTTCCACGGACCGAGGATCGCCCAGACCTCCCAGCAGGTAGGCCGCTTCCCGGCGAACGCGCCAGTCGGGACTCCGCAGGCTCTGGGCAACCGGCTCCCAGGCGTCGCGCCCGTAGCGCAAGAGGCACTCCACGATGAAACCCTGGAGACCCTTGCCTTCCCGGGTCAGCCTTCCGAGAACCGCCTCCACGGACCGCGGACCTCCGATCTGGAGCAACGCGGTCACCGCGTACATCCGGACCTTGTCGCGAGGGTCTTCCAGCAGCCGGATCAACGCCGGCATGGCCCGTCGGTCCTGGATCTCCCCCAGGAGGTAAACGCAGTCCACCGTAGTGGCCTCGTCGGCACCCTCCAGCAGTTCCAGCATGGGCTCGATGGCCGGAGAGCCCATCCGGACCAGGGTGCCGCCGATCAGCCAGTTGTTCCGGGCACGGCTCATCTCGGAGACGAGGCGCGGCACCACGACGGGGCCCAACGAGGCCAGAACCTCCATGGCTTCCAGCGCCGCCGGCAGGTCCTCTCCCGTCAGGACGCCGATGAGCGCCTCCACCTGCCCTTCCGGCGTGGCCGCCCGCAGGGCGGCCTCCACCGTGGTCGCCCCCCCGACGGGCCTCTGGGGCACCGTGCGCACCGCCCCGTGCCCCGATTCCAGAGCCCCGAGTGCGAACAGGCTCGCCAGGGACCACCCGGCGAGCCTGAAGGCGCTGCTGCGCGCACGCATCACCGCGGACACCCCCTCAGTGTTTGCACGCCGGATCTGCGAGCAGCTCGTCCAGGACGAAGGGCACCTCGCTGACCCCGTCGGCGAAATCGCCGACGTGGGCGTAGCGGATCTTCCCGCTGCAGTCGATGATCACCTTGAGCGGGATCGGCCCCGAGAGGCCGTAGATCTTCGTCGCGACCTCGAACTCCTTGTCGAGCAGGAGAGGGTAGGGAATCTTGTTCTTGTCCTTGAGAGCCTGGATCTTCTCCCGATCCTTCGGGTCGCCGCGGCTCAGGGTAATCGCCAGGAGCTCGTAACCCTTGTCCTTGTACTCGTTGTACTCCTTCACGAGACGGGGCATCTCCGTCTTGCAGATGTCGCACCACGTGGCCCAGAACTCCAGCATCACCACCTTCTTGCCGAGGTAGTCCGAGAGAGACACCGACTCGCCCGACGTGAACTCCTCCAGCGTGAAGTCGGGAGCAGGATCCTCGATCGCCAGGCGCATCGCGGTCTCCTGGCCGGCAGCACTTCCAACCCAGGCGACGGCGGCCGCCGCACCGATGACGAGACTTGCTCCGAGTTGTCGCAACGTCCGGCTCGCGATCATTTCCGAATCCTCCGTTGCCCCCCGCTTCTCTTCGGCTCGCCCGTGGCAGTCGAGACCGTCAGTGGTCGAGCTCCACCGGCCGCAACCACCGCTCCACGATCCCCCTCGCCCACTCCGTCCCCTTGGTCCCATGGCAGGCCACGCAAGCGTTCTCGAACCGGCGGTCGTAGCAGTTCTCCACGTGCAGGAGGAAATACTCCGGCGTGTGCACGTCGAACGTCTGCGGGTTCATGATATCCTTCTGCCGCTGCAAGTGACAGTCCGAGCAAGCGATCTCGACAGTCGCAGGGTGGTGCGTATGCTGCGCATACTTGTCGTCCGCGAAGTCGTGACAGCTCTTGCAGAAGTCCATCGCCCCGGCCGACTTCTTCTTGTCCGGGGACGCGCCGTTGATCCCGCACACATCGCACTGGCGGCCGGCGTTGGAGGCGCGCTTTTCCTCCCACTCGCCCCACAGGCGGGCGATCGACTGCGTATTGCTCTCCTCGGGCGCCTTCTTCTCCGGCACGTAGTAGGCTCCGAGATCTTCCCCGGGAAGGTAACCGACGGGGAAGTGGTACTCCCCGCTCCGGTCCTTGCCCCGCACGTGGCACGCAGCGCAGATCATGTTCGCCCGATCGGGCGGAAGCTTCCGGGGATTGACGATCGGCTTCGTCCCGTCGGTGGAGGCGTGATTCCACCCCGGACCGTGGCACGCCTCGCACCCGATGCGGTGCTCCGAGACCGGAACGTTGCCCGTCGGATCGTAGTTGGTGACGTGGCATCCCTTGCAGTACTTGCCGTAGGGCATCTTCCGCCACGCCCAAACGTTGTACGGACGCCACGTCTGCGACGAGACGCTCCAGAGCTTCGGCAGGACGTAGTAGTCATCGCCGATCTTCTTCATGTAGCGCTGGTCCCAGTGACCTCCGATGGTGTACTCGACATCGTCCAGGGTGAACCCCAGACCCGGCACGGAGAAGTCGCCCAGCACCGCCTCGGGGTTCTTCTTCGCGTCCTTCACCACCGTGGCGTGAAAGGTCTGCCTCCAGCCGTCGTACTTCTCCCGGTGGCACTCCCCGCACCGATCGCTGCCCGCGTAGCCCCAGGGGTCGAACCCCGCCGAATCGGCTCCAGACGAAGCGGACGCCGCTCCCCAGCCCAGGAGGGCGGCGAACGCCAGTGCGGCCCCCAACGCCTCAGTCCGCAAGGAGCGCCTCCACCTCGGCCTCGATGGCACCGTCCATCTCGGGCTTGTAGCCGGTGTGGACGGCCTTGACGATGCCGTCCCGTCCGATCAGGACCGACACCGGAATCAACCACTGGGTGTAGCGCGTCGAGATGCCGTAGTCGGGATCCAGCACATTGGGATAGGAGGGCTTCAATCCGCGCGCCTCCAGGGCCCCGCGCAACTGTGCGCCGTCGACGGGGTCGGTGTTGACGCCGAGCACCTGGAGCCCTCGGGGTCCGTGCCTCTCCTGGAGGCCGGAAAGGAACTCCATCTCCGCGAGGCAGGGAGCACACCGGATCCCCCAGAACTGCAGCAGGACCACCTTCTCTCCCACGACCTCGGAGAGCCTCACGCTCCGCCCGTCGAGGTCCACCGACACGAAGTCGAAGAACCGCTCCCCCACCGCGACCTTGCCGTCGCGTTGACGCGGGGCGCCCTCGACCGGCACCGCGGGTGCGTCCCCGCGGGGCGAGGCGCACGACCCCGACAGCAGACAGCCCAGCAAGACCGCCGCGACCCCCCCCGCGCGGAACCGCTCTCTCCTACTCGGCAAGAAGCTGCTCCACCACCTCGGCGTAGTGCGCTTCGTCCCCGTCCTCGTACCCCTCATGCCGAAAGCGCACGATGCCCTTCTTGTCGATGATCACGTTGAGCGGCGCTCCCATGAGGCCGTACTGGTCGATGACGGCAAATTCGGCGTCCGGAGCCAGGGGAAAGGTGACCCCCGCGGCCTTCAGGTCGGCCCGATCGGCAAGCTGCTTCTGGATGAACGCGGCATCCACGCCGTCGGCGTTTACGCCCACGATCAGAAGCCCACGCTCCTGGTACTGGGCGTAGAGCTTCTGGAGCGCCGGGAGTTCCCTCACGCACGGCCCGCATCGGAGCCCCCAGAAGTTGAGCCACACCACCTTCTTCCCTACGAGTTGCGAGAGTTCCAGGGACGCGCCCCCCAGGTCGGTCAAGCTGAACGCCGGCGCCGGCTTCCCCACCCACTCTTCGTCCTCCTCGCTGGCGAGGACGGCCGATGCACTCGAGAACGCCAGCAGCACCGCGATGACACCAACCCGGAGGACGGAGTAGTCCATGGCTAATCTCCCCGCATGAAGGACAATCGTGAAAATTCCTACGAATTGTAGGATTCGCGTCAACCCAGTGTCAATCGCTAGGCGGGGCGCAGCCCCTCGGGGTGGCGGCCTCCTCGCTGGGAGTGGGTGGGACGGGCAGGGGACGGCTGTAAGCCGGGTTCTGTTCCCCGAAGGGTGGCAGTCATTCCTCTGGGACCCGGATCGCTCCGGGCCTCGTGCGACCTACCCGGGAGCCTGGGGCGGGCCGCCCTCGTCGCGCTCCCCTATTCGGTCTTGCTCCGGGTGGGGTTTGCCGAGCCGGCCCGGTCACCCGGGCCGCTGGTGAGCTCTTACCTCACCGTTTCACCCTTACCGTCGTCCCCGAAGGCACGGCGGCGGTCTGCTCTCTGTTGCACTTTCCTTCGGGTCACCCCGACTGGACGTTATCCAGCACCCTGCCCTGTGGAGCCCGGACTTTCCTCCCCGCCTTGCGGGGCGACTGCCCACCGCCCCCTGCCTCGACCACCCGACACGAGTTCGCTCACCTTTACCGGAGCCTCCCGAAACCAGTTACTGCGCCGCCTCCGCCTCGGGCTTCGGCGGCACCAGGATGCGGTGGCAATTCGGACACTGCACCACCCGCGATCGCCGGATCACCTCGATATAGAGTTGCGGGGGAATGCGCATGAAGCAGGCCGTGCACGCCTCGTCGCGTGCCGGCACCACCGCCAGCCCGCCGCGCCTCGATCGGATGAGGCGATAGCGATCCACGACCGCGCTCGGAAGCGTCTTCAGCAGCGTCGCCTCCTCCTGCCGATGCTGCACCATCTTCTCGTCCGTCTCCGAAACGATCTGCTGCAGATCTCCGTCCGCCTTCTCCAACTGGCTGCGGATCTCGCCGATGGAGCCCTGGAGGCTCTCGATCTCCGTGCCCACCGTCTCCAATTCCTGCATGTCGCCGACCTGTGCGCTCTCCTGGTCGGTGATGTTCTGCTTCGCCGCAGCGATCTCGGCGAGGACGGCCTGGTACTCCCGGCTCGTCTTTACGTCGCCGAGGCGCCCCTTCACCCGGGCCATACGCTCCCTTTCGCCCTTGAGGAACAACTCCCTCTTGCGCCGCTCCATATCCACCGCGCGGGCACGCTCCTCCTTCTCGGCCAGCGCCCGTTCCGCCTTCCCGAGAGACTCCTCCACCCTCTCCTTTTCCTGCGCGGCGCTCCGCCGTCTCGCCTCGATCCGGTCGATCTCGTCGGCGAGTTCCTGCAGTTTCTCCAGCCTCTCCAAGACGTCGGTCTCCAAAGCCCTCCTCCTCGGCCACCCCGGGCCAGGCTAGTGTGTCGAGTGGACCCGGCGCCCCAGGGCTCCGCGCACCGTCACGCGGAAACCCAGGAGAACGGATCGGTCTCTCGATAGGTGAGGATCTCCAGGCCCGCCCCGACGCGGCCGGACCAGTCCTGCAACCGGCTCTCCAGTACGTCGACGGCCGCCTGCTCCGTCGGCCCGTGGCCGAGATCCACGAGGGCGACGCCCGCGTCGCGGGCATCGAGCGCCGCGTGGTACCGGACGTCCCCCGTGACCAGCACGTCGGCTCGCTTCGCGAGCGCCTCCGGCCAGAGGGAAGCCCCACTCCCCCCGCAGAGCGCCACGCGCTCCACGATCCGCTCCGGGTCTCCCACGAAACGAGCGCCCTGCGCGCCGAGCCGTCTGCACGCCTCCCCGCACCACTGCTCCAGCGGAAGCGGCCGGGCGAGAACCCCGACCCGCCCGAGGCCACCGGTCGGCGTGTCCCCCTCCGGGACATAGATGTCGACCGCGGGCTCTTCGTAAGGATGAACCTCGCGCAGGGCCCGCTGCAGGCCTTTGAGCGCGATGCGCGGCACCGTCATCTCCAGACGTGTCTCGTCGACACGGGTGTGGGCGCCGGCTCGTCCCAGGAAGGGGGACGCGCCCCGCGAAGCCACGAAGGTCCCCTCCCCCCGGCACGCGAAGCTGCAGCGTTCGTAGCCTCCCACCCGCCCGGCGCCCGACGATGCGAGCGCCTCGAGGACGCGGGCCTCGTACCCCAGCGGGACGGTCACCGCGACCTTGCACAGCCCTCCCCCGGGAACGAGCGGTTCCACCTGCTCTACTCCCAGCATCTCGGCCAGGCGGTCGTTGACCCCTCCCTCGGCGCGATCGAGGTTCGTATGAGCCGAGTAGATGGACAGGCCGGCCCGGATCGCGTCCGCCAGCACGCAGCCGGGAGACCGGGACAGGTCGATCCGGTTGAGCGGATCCATGAGCAGCGGGTGGTGGGTGACCAGGAGTTGAGCTTGCCGGCGAACGGCCTCTGCTACCGCAAGGGGAGAGGGGTCGAGGGCCACCAGGATCCTCCGCACCGGCGAGCGGGGATCCCCCACCTGGAGGCCCGGCCGGTCCCAGGAGTCGGCCAGTTCCAGGGGGGCGAACGTTTCCAAGTCCTCGATCACATCCGAGAGGACCACCCGCATTCCGAGGGTCTCCCTCTCCTCCGGGTGAGCCGCCCCGGGCAGGCGGGACGGCGGGATGGTGGGCCCACCTGGATTCGAACCAGGGACCGACCGGTTATGAGCCGGCAGCTCTCACCAGCTGAGCTATGGGCCCGAGTCGGACCGGCGATTATGGTTTCGAGGCCTCCCGCGTGTCAACGCCTCCGAAGGAGCACGGACAGCCGATGGCCTGCAGGAACTCCGGAACGACAAGTCTCAGAAGGGAAACGTCATCGTCCCCAGCGGCCCACTCAGAGTCAACGTGACCCCCGTCTCCGCCTGTAACTCCGGAATCGTCGGGAAAAAGATCGAGTATTCGCGCGTCCATCGCGTCACGTACGGGTATTCGACCGCGCTGCGGTCCGTCTTGGCCAGTCGCACGATCTGGATCGGCACGAGCTTCTCGCCGGAAGGCAGTTCCAGGGACGCCCTCCACAGGCTGTCCGGAGACTCGAGGTCGCTCCAGCCCGACTTTCCCGTATAAAGCGCGAGGTGGAACTCCCGCACCCTCCGAGCCGCTCGCTCCTCATCCCGCCGCATGCGGTCGGCGGGCTCGCCGACGAGCCCGTACGACGCGATGGCGGTCTCCGCGAGGGCCGCTCGCAGCTCCGGAGCCCTCCACGTCGCCCATCCCTTGGCCACGGTGTCGAAGCCCTCGTACAGTTCCGCGGAGCGGGTGTAGCGGGGCAGCAGGGCGCCGTAGGGGGTACCCGACGACGCGAAGCTCGCGGTGACCCGCACCTCGCTCCCCGGGGCCGAGCAGCCCGCGGTCCCGAGGCACAGGACCGCTGCCACCACCAGCGCACCGCTCCGGCGGCTCGGCGCCCTCAACATCCCCTCACATCCTCCTTGGTGAAGAGCGCCTCGAGACGGTAACCCCGCGCTTCGAGGGTCTCTCGCCCCCCTTCCTGCCGGTCGAGCAGCGCCAGAACCCCCACGACCTGGAAGCCCTCCTGCTCGACCCGCGAGACGGCGGTCAGGCTCGACCCGCCCGTGGTCACCACGTCCTCCAGCAACACCACCCGGGCGCCCGGTCTCAGGTTCTTCTTGCCCTCGATCCAGCTCTGGGTGCCGTGCCCCTTGGGTTCCTTGCGGACGATGAACGCTGGCAACGGCGCCCCTTCCAGCCCGGAGACCAGGCTGGTCGCGGTCGCCAGGGGGTCGGCTCCCAGGGTCGGACCTCCGACGGCCTCCACCTGCCCGAAGAGGCCGAGCCTTTCCAGGAACAATCGGCCGATCAGGTACGCACCCCGCGGGTGGAGCGCGGTCTGCTTCCCGTCCACGTAGAAGTTGCTCTTCCGCCCCGAGGCGAGCGTCACCGGCCTCTCCTCGTAGGACTTCTCCCGAAGCAACCGCAGCAGTTCCTCTCGCATGGTCTCGGACTCGCCTCCCACCGGTGATCTCCTCCTTGGCTCAGAACAGCCCCAACTGGGCCCCCTCGGGCCGATCGACCGGCATCGGGTAGTTCCCGGTGAAGCACGCGTCGCAATACACGTAGGGCCCGTAGTCGGTGGCCTTCTTCAGCCCTTCGCGACTCAGGTACCCCAGGCTGTCCGCCGTGAGGAACCGTGCGATCTCCCCCACGGTGTGACTGGAGGCGATCAGTTCCTTGCGGGTCGGGGTGTCGATGCCGAAATAGCAGGGGTGGCACGTGGGCGGCGAGGAGATGCGCATGTGCACCTCCCGCGCGCCGGCCTCCCGCACCATCTTGACGAGCTTCCGGCTCGTGGTTCCGCGCACGATGGAATCGTCGACCACCACCGCCCGCTTGCCCTGGAGCACCCCCCGGACGGCGTTCAGTTTCAGCTTCACGCCGAAGTGGCGAATCGACTGCTCCGGCTCGATGAAGGTTCGCCCGACGTAGTGATTCCGGATCAACCCCATGGCCAACGGGATGCCGGACTCCTCCGAGTAGCCCAAGGCGGCCACCATCCCCGAGTCGGGAACGGGCACGACGACGTCCGCGTCCACCGGGTGCTCCCGGGCCAACTCGCGCCCGAACGCCTCGCGCACGTGGTACACCTGCCGACCGAAGACCACGGAGTCGGGGCGCGCGAAATAGATGTGCTCGAAGATGCACTGTTTGGGGGGCACGGCGGGGAAGGGACGGAACGACTCGAGCCCCTTGCTGCTGATCATGATGACCTCGCCCGGTTCCACCTCGCGGATGTACTCCCCCTCGATGAGGTCCAGGGCGCAGGTCTCGGACGCCACCACGTAGGAATCCTTCACCTTGCCGAGCACGAGGGGCCGGAACCCGTGGGGATCGCGGATCGCGATGAGGCGCTTCTCCACGAGCAGGACGAGGCTGTACGCGCCCTGCACCTGCTTGAGGGCGTCCACGAGCCGATCGAGCAGTTTCTCCTTGCGGCTGCGGGCATACAGATGGGCGATGACCTCGGTGTCGTTCGTGGTCTGGAAGATGCTGCCCCGGGACTCCAGGTCCCTGCGAAGCCCCGCGGCGTTCACCAGGTTGCCGTTGTGGGCGATGGCGATCGCGCCGTGGACCGTGTCCGCGTAGAACGGCTGGGCGTTCTTCAGGACGCTGGAGCCCGTCGTGGAATAGCGCACGTGCCCGATGGCATGGACCCCCGGGAGACGGGCGAGGACCTCCTCCCCGAAGATCTCCTGCACCAACCCCATGCCGAGGTGAACGCGCAGGGACGCCTCGTCCGACGTGACGATGCCCGCGCTCTCCTGCCCCCGGTGCTGCAGGGAGTGCAGCCCGAGGTACGTGAGGTTCGAGGCCTCGGGATTGTTGTAGATCCCGAAGACCCCGCACTCGTCGTGCCACCTGTCGAACATCGTCACCCTCGGGGTCGTCGATCGGTCAAAGGAGATTGTCGCGTACGAATGCCACCGCGTTTCGGAAGATCCGAACGCCCTGCCCCTCCTCGGGAAGGCTCTCCCGAGTCCACCGGGGATGGTTCGTCCGGTGGAGGTAGGCCTCCGGGTGGGGCATGAGCCCGAAGACCCGGCCCGTGGGGTCGCACAGCCCGGCCACGGCTCCGGCGCTGCCGTTCGGGTTGTCCGGGTAGGCCAGGGTCGGTTTCCCGGCGGCGTCCGCGTAGCGCAGCGCCACCAGGTTCTCCTCCTCCAACCGGCGCATCAGCCCGTCATCCCCGGGCACGAATTTTCCCTCCCCGTGCCGCACCGGCGAGTACAGGCTATCCATCCCCCGCGTGAAGACACAGGGGCTGTTCGAGTTCACCGCCAGGCTCACCCATCGGTCTTCGAACCGGCCCGAGTCGTTGTGGGTGAGGCTGGCCGTCTGCCGCGCATAGACACGGTCCAGAGCCGGGAGCAACCCCAGCTTGACCAGCAACTGGAAGCCGTTGCACACCCCCAGGACGAGCTTGCCTTCCTCCACGAAGCGGAGCAGGTGCTCCAGGAACCTGGCGCCGCCGCGTCCTCCCACCGGGGCGTACTTGAAGCGCACCGCGCACGCCTTCGCCGAACCGAGGTCGTCCCCGTCGGAAAAGCCTCCGGGCAGGTTGAGGAAGTGATACCGGTCGAGCCCCACGCGACCCGCGAACACCTCGGCCATGTGGGCCACGTCGGCTTCGGCGCCGGCGAGGCGGCACGCGTGGGCCATCTCGCGCTCGCAGTTGATGCCGTTCCCGGTCAGGACCAGTGCCCGAACCGTCTTCATCCACGACTCCCGTCGCCGTTGCGGCGAGCCCCGGAACGCCTGTCCCGGGGAACCCTCAGATGGCGGAAAGGGGCTTCTGCCAAGCTTCCTTCAGTCGATCCACCGGGATGCGGAGCACCTCTCGCCCGGAAAGCCCCGACAGGGCCAGCACCGGGTCCGAGGTCACCTCCCCGACGCGGGCGGCCGCCCGCCCGCGAAACACGTCCTCGAAGTTCTCGGCGTCGCCCTCGCGCACGGTGACCACGAACCGGCTCTGCGACTCGGAGAACAGCAGTTCGTCATCCCGGCTCACCCCTTCCCCCGGGGCACGGGAAAGGTCCACGGTGATGCCCAGGCCTCCCGCGAAGGCAGTCTCGGCCAGCGCCACCGCCAGCCCGCCCTCCGAACAGTCGTGGCACGACGCCACCAGCCCGCGCGCAATGGCCTCCTCCAGGCAGCGATAGAGGAGCAGGCTCTCTTCCACGCGCACCTGGGGCACATCGTTCCCCACGAAGCCCCGGGAAGCCCAGTACTCCGACCCACCCATCTCGGGCCGGGTCGTCCCCAGCACGTAGACGACGTCGCCGGCCCGCTTGGCGTCCATGGTCACGCATCGCCGCACGTCCTCGACGCGGCCGATGACGCTGAAGAGCAGCGTAGGGGGGATCGAGATCTTCGTGTCTCCGACGTGGTAGTCGTTCTTCATGGAGTCCTTGCCGGAAACCAGGGGGACTCCGTACGCGACGGTCACGTCGTAGAGGGCCTCGTTCGCCCGGACCAACTGGGCGAGCTTGTACTCCCCGTCGGGAGTCTTCTCGCTCCGGACCGGGTCGCACCAGCAGAAGTTGTCGAGGCCGGCCAGATGGCTCAGGGATGCGCCCACGGACAGAGCGTTGCGAACCGCCTCGTCGACCGCCGCGGCAGCCATCCAGTAGGCATCCACATCGCTGTAACGCGGGCAGATCCCGTTCGCGGTGACCACGCCCTCGAAGCGGTCGAGCAGGGGCCGAACCACTGCGGCGTCGGAGGGGCCGTCGTTGAGGAGCCCGACGAAAGGCTTCACCACGCTCCCCCCCTGGACCTCGTGGTCGTAGCGCCGGACGATCGACTCCTTCGAGCAGACGTTGAGGCGGCCCAGCAGGGCCAGGAGCTCTCCGCCGAGGTCATCCGGGCACGGGAACGAGGGCTCCTCGTGTACCGGCCGCTCCCACCGGGCCTGCAGCTCCAGGGTCGGCAACCCCTCGTGGAGGAATTCCATCGGAAGCAGCGCCACCGTGCGATCCCGATGCATCACGTGGAACACCGGCTCGGCGGTGAACTCCCCCACCACCGTCGCCTCGACCCGGAGTTCCCGCGCGAGCACCAGGAACTCCTCCACCTTCTCCGGGGGAACCGCCAGGGTCATGCGCTCCTGGGACTCCGACACCAGGATCTCCCACGGCGCGAGGCCCGGATACTTCAACGGCGCCTGGTCGAGGCGCAGCAGGGCACCCCCGGACTGCTCCGCCATCTCGCCCACGCTCGAGGAGAGGCCTCCGGCCCCGTTGTCGGTCACCGACCGGTACAGCCCGCGGTCGCGGGCGAGGAGGAGGAAGTCGTAGAGCCGCTTCTGCGTGATGGGGTCGCCGAGCTGCACGGCGGTCACCGGGCTTCCCTCGTGGAGCTCCTCGGAGGAGAACGTGGCGCCGTGAATCCCGTCCTTGCCGACCCGTCCCCCGGCCATCACGATGCGGTCTCCGGGCAACGCTCGCTTCTCGTGTCCGGGACTCCCGTGGAGCTGCCTCGGGATCAACCCCGCCGTGCCGCAGTACACGAGGGGCTTGCCGAGAAAGCGGTCGTCGAACACCACCGTCCCGTTCACGGTGGGGATGCCGCACTTGTTGCCCCCGTGTTCCACCCCGCGCACCACCCCCTCGTAGACCCGGCGGGGGTGGAGGAGTCGCGGGGGGAGCTCCCCCTCGAAGAAGGGGTCCGCGAAGCAGAAGGTGTCCACGTTGAAGATGAGGCGCGCGCCCATCCCCGTCCCCATCGGGTCCCGATTCACCCCGACGATGCCCGTGAGGGCCCCGCCGTACGGGTCGAGAGCCGAAGGAGAGTTGTGGGTCTCCACCTTGAAGCACAACGACCACTCGTCGTCGAACGCGATCACCCCTGCGTTGTCCTTGAATACCGACAGGCAGTAATCGCGCTCGCCCAGACCGCGCCGCACGCGCGCCGTGGCCCCCACGATGTAGGTCTTGAACAGGCTCTCGATCCGGCGGGGCTCGTCGCTGCCGTCCTCGTAGTGGATGGTCGCGTTGAAGATCTTGTGCTTGCAGTGCTCGGACCAGGTCTGCGCCAGGCACTCGAGCTCCACGTCCGTGGGGCAATCGGGCAGCCCCAGCCGGCGGCGCTCCTCCCGGGTCGCGCCGTCCCGGTAGTGATCCCGGATCGCCTCCAGTTCTTCGAGGGAAAGCGCGAGGAGCCTCTCCCGCGACAGTTGGAGCAACTCCTCCGGCGACCGCTCCAGATCCACGGCCTCCACCCGAGCCTCCGCCCCTTCGCGCACCTTGGGGATGCGGACCGCGAACCCCGCACTCTCCTCGTATTCGCTCCGGGCGAGCACCTCCCACCGCTGGATGAGGGGATTCCCGAGCAGGCCTGCCACGATCGCGTCCACGTCCTCGCGGGCAAGACCCCTTCCCCGGAGCAGGTACTGGACGGAGGTGTAGACCTGCGCCTCGTGGGGGAAGGTGCGCCCCAGGAGGAGTTCGACCGCCTCCTTGGCCGTGCGGCCGACGTTGTCCGTGACGCCGGGCAGGTAGCCGACCTCCACCGCCCAGTGGAAGTCTGGGAAGATCCGGGCTCCCAGCCCCCCCCGGGGGTCCGCCTCCTGTATCACGGGGTCGGAGAGGGCGTCCCGCGCCACGGCCAGGGCCTCGGCCTGGGAGAGCCCGAGGTCCACCGTGTACACGTCCAGGGTCCGCACCTCCTCCACTTCGCGATGGAGGAATTCCCGCACCTCCCGCGCCACCCCCTCGCCTCGAGCATCCCGCAGGTGCGGCCTGATCCCTACTTCCACCCGCTGCGCCATTGGCCCCTCTCGGAGCGCGACCCCTGGGGGTCACGCCTCCCCGAAGACTCTCCGGAAGATCGTGTCTACGTGCTTCAGGTGGTACCCCAGGTCGAAGGCCTCGTCGAGCTCCGCGGCGGTCAGCAGACGCCCCACCTCGGGGTCGCCGGCCAGCAGGCTGCGGTAGTCCGCCCCCTCCTCCCATACCCGCATCGCGTTGCGCTGCACCATCCGGTAGGCATCCTCCCGCGTGGCCCCTTTCTCCACGAGCTTGAGCAGGACGCGCTGGCTGTGGATGAGCCCCCCGGTACGGTCCAGGTTGCGGAGCATGTTCTCCGGGTACACGACCAGGTTCCTCAACACCCCGGTGAACCGGTGGAGCATGTAGTGCAGGAGGATCGTGGCGTCCGGGCCGATGACCCGCTCCACGCTGGAGTGGGAGATGTCCCGCTCGTGCCACAGGGCGACGTTCTCCAACGCCGCCTGGGCGTAAGAACGGAGAAGCCTCGCACAACCCGACAGGTTCTCGGTGGCGATGGGGTTGCGCTTGTGCGGCATCGCCGAGGACCCCTTCTGCCCCTTGGAGAACTGCTCCTCCGCCTCGAGGACCTCGGTGCGCTGCAGGTGGCGGATCTCCACCGAGAACTTCTCGATGCTGCTCGCCACGACCGCGAGCTGCGCGAAGTACTCGGCGTGCCGGTCCCTGGGCACCACCTGGGTCGAGACGGCCGACGGCTCCAGACCCGCCCGGCGGCAGACGTGTTCTTCGACGAACGGGTCCACGTTGGCGAAGGTACCCACCGCGCCCGAGATCTTCCCGACCGCGACGGCTTCCCGGGCGCGGCGCAGCCGGGCCAGGTTCCGCCGGGTCTCGTCGTACCAGAGGGCCAGCTTCAGCCCGAAGGTGATGGGTTCGGCGTGGATGCCGTGGGATCGCCCCATCTGGGGGGTCAGGCGGAACTCGTGGGCCCGTTCCTTCAGGACCCCGAGCAACCCCTCGACCTGCCCGATGAGAAGATCGGTCGCCTCCTTCAACAGCATCGCCAGTGCCGTGTCCAGCACGTCGGAGGACGTCAGTCCCATGTGGATGTACCGGGAATCCGGCCCCACGTGTTCCGCGACGCTGGTCAGGAACGCGATGACGTCGTGCTTGACCTCGGCCTCGATCCGCTCGATGCGCGCCACGTCGAAGCCCGCCCGCTCGCGGATCGTGGCGAGCGCCTCGCCCGGGAGGGCCCCGAGCGTGTTCCACGCCTCACAGGCGTAGAGCTCCACCTCGAGCCACTTCCGGTAGCGGTTCTCGTCGGTCCAGACGGCGGCCATCTCGGGCCGTGTGTAGCGAGCGATCATCGTGCGGGTCCGCCTCGTGATAGGTCCGTTCCGGTGGATCGTCCCAAGTGTCGTGCCCCAGCCTGCCGGCGGCACCGCGAGAGCCCTCCGGTCGCCGCGGTCCTCACGTGCGAACCACGCGGCCGGGACGGTCCTGGCGAGCAACGAGGAGCGTCACGTCCTGCCCAGCGCCCGCATCGTCGAGGACTCCCCGGACAAGCCCGTAGGCGAGCCGAGGCTCGTTGTTGACCTCCGAGAGATGGCCCAGCACGACCGTGCGGAGTCCCGGGTGCAGCACCTGTGCGACGAGCCGCGCGCAGCACTCGTTCGACAGATGCCCTCGATCGGAGACGATGCGCCTCTTGAGGAAGAGGGGATAGGGACCTCCCATGAGGAGGTCTTCGTCGTGGTTCGACTCCACGTACAGGATGTCGGCCGACGCCAGTGCCCGCGTCACGTCCGGGGGCACGAACCCGAGATCCGTCGCGAAACCCAACGTGGCCGCCCCGTCGGTGACCCGGAACCCCACGGACTGGGCCGCATCGTGGGAGGTGGAAAACGGGAGGAATTCGAGACCTGCGACTCCGAAGGAGCGTCCCGGCTCGAAAGGGCGAACATCGACACCCCGCCACTCCCCTTCCCCGGCGGCCCCGGCTCCCCCGCGCCGCAAACCCTCCGGCGCGTACACGGGGACCCGGTAACGCCGGGCCCACGGGCCCACGCCCCGGATGTGATCCCAGTGGTCGTGGGTTACCACCACGGCCGCAACGTCTTCCGGCCGCTGTCCCGAGGCTTGCAGGCGCCTCTCGATCTCGCGGCGCGGCAGCCCCGCGTCCACCAGGACCCCCCCGCTCCCGTTCCCGACGAACACCGCGTTGCCCTTGCTGCCGCTTGCGAGGGCGCAGAATACCAAAGGGCGACTCCGTGCCGGGGGTGGGAAAGGCCGCGATGATATCCGACGCCCGAGGCCGATTCAAGCAGCGGGGGCAAACGCGGAGGCTCCGGGCGAGCGGGACTGGGCGGACGCCGGTTCGCTGTGGGCAAGCCCCGTCGGACCCTCGGCCCCGCGCTCCGCCCCCCCTCGCCTTCGCCCCGACGAACTTCGACGAGTCCGCCGCTGCGTCAAGAGCGAAACCGATCCTTCAGCCATGCCTTGACGTAGGTCCAGAACCCGGTTGTGCGGCGCTCTCCCCCGCGCGACTCGAGGGATCCGTCCAGGTACCACGCGCGTGCCCGGAACCGCTGGATCTTCCCCGAGGAGGTCTTCGACAGGGTGTGCGGGGGAACGATCACGACGCGGTCGGGCCGACACCCGGTGGCCTCGCTGACGGTCGTGCGCAGCAACTCGGCCACCTTCCCCCGCTCCGCGTCGTCCCGGACCTCGGCGACCAGAACCACCTCCTCGGTCCCCCGAGCCTCGTTCTCCACGGCGAAGACGCACAGTCCGCCGGGCCGCACCCCGGGCACGGCGGACGCGGCCGCCTCGAGGTCCTCCGCGAAGTAGTTGCGCCCCGCCTTGATGACCATGTCCTTCTTGCGGCCCGAGATGTAGAGGCGGCCGTCGAGCTCGAACCCCAGATCCCCGGTCCGCAGCCATCCCCCCTCCAGGGCGCGGGCCGTCGCTTCGTCGTTGCCGTAGTACCCGGCCATGACCGAAGGACCGCGCACCACCACTTCGCCGCGAAAGCCTTCGGGCAGAGCCTCCCCCTTCTCGCCCAGAACCGCCACCTCGACGGTGTCGAGAGGGCGGCCCACACTCACGATGGCGCGCGCCTCCTCCGAGGCCGGCACGGGCACCGCGCGCCCCTCCTCCTCCAGGATCCGCGCGGCCACGCGCTCCACGTGGGGCAGGCTCCCCAGGTCCGAGAAGGACACCGCCAGCGTGTTCTCCGCCAGTCCGTAGGCCGGGAAGAACGCCTCGGGGTGGA
>CAZGRT010000170.1:0-12690 GCA_964528225.1 uncultured Thermodesulfobacteriota bacterium
CCTGCTCCTCGCAGGACGCACCGGGGCCGGCGAGTTCGCCTTCCGGTTCCACGGATCCGAGGCCCACCACGAGCCGTACCGGCTCCTTCCCACGGGCGACGTGCTCACCGCCCCGCGAAGGCTCGCCCACCCTCCCGCTACGGTGTGGACGTCCCGGATGCCGGCGCGGGCGCCCCCTGGCCCTCTGCGGGCGGCTCGGCCGGGGGCTGCGCCTCCGACTCCGTGCCGGGCGTCTCCGCCGGTGCCTCGTCGGCGGCGGGATCCTGCCCGCCCACCCAAGGCGATTCCAGGGGAACCAACTTGATCTCGATGCGGCGGTTCCGCGCCCTCCCCTCCGGCGTGTCGTTCGACTCCAGCGGGCGGTACGGCCCGAACCCCACGGCGGAAAGCCGCTCCGGAGGAATCCCCGCCGCTTCCTGCAGGTAGCGCACGACGCTCGTGGCCCGCGCCGTCGAGAGCTCCCAGTTGGTGGGGAAACGCTTGGCCAGTTCGCCGGAGATGGCGAGGTTGTCCGTGTGGCCTTCGATGACGATGGCCTTGTCCCCGACCCCCTTGAGCGCCTCCCCCACCTGATCGAGCACCTCGCGTCCCTGGGGCTTGACCACGGCGCTCCCCGAGTCGAACAGGATCTCGTCGAGGAGGTTGACGCTCAGCTTCCCCTTCAACTGGGTGATGGTGACGCGCCCCTTCTCCAACTCCTCCTTCATCCCTTCGAGCAGCCCCTCGTAGGTGCGGGAGATCTCGTCCAACTTCTCACGCTTCTCCCGCTCCAGCCGCTCCTTCTCGTCGGCGAGGGCGCGGGCCTCCGACGTCGTACGCTCCAACTCGGCCCGGCAGTTCACGAGCTCTCCCTCCAACCCGGCCCGGAGCCTCTCCTTGTCGGCCTTCTCCGTGTCGCGTTCGGTCTCGGCTGCCGTCCGCGCCTTGCGGCACAGGTCGAGCTCCGCGAGGAGGCCCGCCTCCCTCCCGGAGCAGCGAGAGAGTTGGGAGTCCAGGTCCTGCCCCTTCACCTGCACCTTCCGGAAAGCCTCGTTCTGCGCCGCCAGTTCCCGCTCCTTCTCCGCGAGTTCCGCGGCAAGGGCCTCCCGCCGGGCGGTCTCGACGTGCAGCCGGGCCTCCAGGTCCGAGGTCCTCGCCTCGGTCTCCTGGGTCCGCACCACCTGCGCCTGGTACACGTCCTTCGACACCCCGCACCCGCCCAGGAGGAGTGCCGCCATCCCCGCCGTCATCGCCGTTCGTCTCATGTCTCGCTCCTGTCGCGGGGGAGCCACACGTAGAATGCGGCCCCTTCTCCGGCGCGGCTCTCCAGGTGGATCTGCCCACCGTGCGCGTCGACGATCTTCCGGCTGATCGGAAGACCGAGACCGGTCCCGTGGTTCTTCGTGGTGTAGAAGGGCTTGAAGATCTCCGTGAGGCGGTCCGCGGGGATGCCGGGGCCGTCGTCCCGCACGCAGACCTCCACCGCGGCACTGGGGAGGGGCTTGTCCCCCCGCGGCACGAACGTGGGCCGGGCCGAGGTCCGCACCCACACCTTGCCCCCCTCCCCCACGGCCTGCCGAGCGTTGATCACCAGGTTGAAGAGCACCTGCTGGATCTGCTGGGGGTCCATCGCGATCTCGGGCATGGAGGGGTCCAGAGCGACCGTGACCCCCGTGTCGCCCTCGGGCTGCTCCCGGGCCACGAAGAACAGGGTCTCCTCCACCACGTCGTTTAGATTGGCCTTCTTCCAGTTCGGCTCCGACTCCCGCGCGAAACTGAGCAGGTCCCGAATCGTCTTGTCGAGCCGGTCGATCAGCTTGAGCATCTCCTGTACCACGGGGTACCGCTGGTCGTCGGCCCCGAAGCTTCGAGCGAGGACCTGCGTGGCGCCCGCGAGGCCGGCCAGGGGGTTCTTGATCTCGTGGGCGACGCTCGCCGCCATCTCCCCGATGGACGCCAGTCGCTCGGCGCGCATCATCTGCTCCCGGTGCAACCGCTCCACCTCCCGGCTGGCCTCGTCGAGCCGGGAGATCATGGAGTCGAAGGAATGTCCCAGCCTCCCGAGTTCGTCGCCCTGCGCGACGTTGGCCCGGACGTCCAGCCGACCGTCCTCCGCCATCTTCATGGTGGCCACCAGGTTCTTCACCGGACGTCCGACCATCAACGCGGTGAGCAGGCTGATCGCACCCATCACCAGCACGACCGTCACGAGGGTGGACCCCATGAGGAAGCGCGTGTTGTGGCCGATCTGCGCCTCCGTCTTGGCCATCGAGAGGCAGACCTCCAGCACCCCCACGATCTCGCTCCGCGGGTCATGACAGGTGTGGCAGGCCGGCTCGTTGTACATCACTTCCACCATGCAGAAGCTGCGGTGCCCGCGCTCCTCGCTACGGAAGGGCTTGGAGCGGTCCGGGCTCTGGAAGACGTTGAATGCGAGCTCGTCGACTTCGACGCCGATCTCGCCGGGATCCGCGGAGTGCATGATCAACCCGTCCGCATTGAAGATCCGGATGGTCTCGATGTCCTGGAACTGCCCCATCATCCGGATGACCTTCATCACGTCCTTCTGGCACTCCCCCTCCATGTCGATGCGGATGATGTTCGTCAGGGTCTTCGAGAGGATGCGTGCCTGGTTCTTGGTGTTGTCGATCGCCTGGCGGTTCTGCGCCTCGGTGGTGATCAGCGCGGCCCCGCCCAACACGACGGTCAGGACGGCGACGATGGCGAGGTTGATCTTGAGGCTGAGGGAGTTCCAGGCCACGGGAGAGCGGTCAGCGGGCGGTTGGGCGGGAGGAGACGAGGGTCCTCATGAAGCCGAGGCCTCGGGTGCCGGCAGGGCGCTACGGCCTTCCCGGGAGAGGACGGTGGTCACGGCGATCGCTTCGCAAGCGGTGCAGTCCAGGCAGCGGATGCAGTGCCCGGTGTTCTCTCCCTCGTAGACCTTGATCTCCATCGGGCAGACTTCGAAGCACTTGTCGCAGTGGGTGCAGGTGCTCGCGTCCCACCGCAGGCGCACCACGCTGAGGCGGTTGAACAGGCTGTAGATGGCGCCCAGGGGGCACGTCGTCTGGCAGAAGGGACGCTTCGCCACCACCGAGGATGCCGTGAAGAAGATCAGCAGGGCGACCTTGATCCAGAAGAGATCCCGGATCATCGCCCGCACTTCCGAGCTGATGCTCACCCAGGGGAGGCCGCCGATGAGCGTCCCCATGGGACAGAGCTTCGAGAACCAGTTCTCCGCGGTGAGCCAGGGGACCACGAAGACGAGGCTCACCAGGACCACGAAGCGGAACGACCTCAGGTACCGGGGGATGTGGATCTTGAGCGACGAGAGCTTGTAGAGCAGTTCCTGGAAGTACCCGAATGGGCAGAGGGTTCCGCAGGGCATCCGGCCCACGAAGGCGCCGATCAGCCCCAGGTACCCCATGGCGTAGTAGGGCACCGCATGGACCACCATGAAGTGCTGCAGCGAGCCCAACGGGCAGGAGAAGAAGGCGGAGGGGCACGCATAGCAATTCAGGATGGGAACGCAGAACCCCTTCCCGCTACCCTGGTACACGGCCTTGGCGAGGAAGCCCTTCAGGTACCCGTTCGCACCCAGGCTCATCCCGAGCTGGAAATATCGCCGCGCCCTCACCCAATCACCCGCCTCGGCTCTTCCCGATCCGCCTGCTGGCCCTGAACGTCGCCGGAGGTCAACCGACCCCGATGCAACTCAGTCAGAGCAATTGGCCGTTGAACAACACCTCTCCCCACTCGTGCCTCTGAATCCCGAAGTACAGCGCGAAGCCCCACAGCACGAGCCCCAGGAGAAGGAAGCTCTTCCTCCAGCGGGTCCTCCACGCGCCGGAGCCTACGACGCAAAGCAGCAGGAACCCGAGGGCCACGGGCAGGAACGACCACTCCAGGACGACTTCGAGGAGTTCCTCCCAGGCTTCGATCACGGATCAGCCCTCCGCCGCACCGGCCGCGAAGGCGGCTTCCACTGCCTTGCGAAGGCTGTCCGCTGCCTCCCGCCACTGTCCCAGGGCCGCCATCACCTCGCCCAGTTCCGCGTACGCGCCCGGGTTGCGGGGGTCCACCTCAAGGGCGCCCTCGATCGCCGCGCGCGCGTCCTCCAGTCTTCCGAGAGCCCGCAAGCTTCGCGCCTTCACGAGGATGGCCGGTGTGAACGCCGGCTCCAGCGACAGCGCCCCCTCCGCCGCGGCCAGGGCGTCCGCGTGCTTCCCCTGGTCCAGGAGGGCTTCGGCGAGCAGTGCCTGGGCGTTCAGGTTGCGGGGCTGGATCGCCACCGCCTCCCGGAGCGATGCCTCCGCCTTCGGCAAGAGGTCCGGCTTCCGGGCAGCCTCCGCCAGATAGACGCGGGCGACCGCGATGCGCGGCTCCGCCCACTTCGGGTCGAGCTCGGCCGCCTCTTCCAGGTCGCGGATCGCCTTCTTCGCCATCCCGCGTTGGATCAGAACCTGGGCCTTCTGGTAGTGCAGCGTCGCCTTCTTCGGCGGCACGTAGTCGCGCCGCTGCACGAGCCGGCGGCCCTCTTCGGGTTCGTGGATTCCCAGGACTTCGTCAACCGCCGCACGGACCTCCTGCCGCCCCGACGTCGAGTAGCTGGCCCGGGCGAAACGGACCACGCCCTTCTCGTCGAGCAGCGCCAGGGAAGGCGTGGCCACGACTCCGTACGCGTAGTAGGTCGAAAGGCCTTCGTCCAGCACGACCGGGAACGTCCAGGAACGCGCCCAGTCCTCGACAACGGCGCGCTCCTCCGCCGAGAGTTGTTCGTGCTCGACGTTCACCGCGATGACCTCGAAGCCCTTGTCGCGGCGCTCCTTGTAAAGCGTCTCCAGGTCATCGAGCATCGGCTTGCTGCGCGGACTCCACGTGGCCCAGAAGACCAGGGCCAGGGCCTTGGGGCCGACCTTCTCCTTCAGACGCAGCGCTTCCCCGTTCAGGGCCTTGGCGCTGAAGTCGGGGGCCTCCTGCCCCTCCTCCACGTACTTGAACGCGGCCGCGGCCGGGGCCACCGCCAGGAACCAGCACAGCACCACCGGGAACAGGGATCGACTCGTCATGCCCAGCCAGCAAGCCCCTCTTTCCATCGCCACTCCGTTCTCGCTACTGCAGCAGCCGCTCCAGCGCCTTGCGATAGGCCTCCACCGCCTTCTCGTACTGCCCCGCCCGCTCGTACACGAGACCCAGCTGGTAGTACAGCCGCTCGGGCCTCGGGTTGAGCTGAACGGCCTCGGTCAGGATGGCGATCGCGCCGTCGTGGTCCCCCTGGATGCTCTTCACCCGGGCGAGTCCCGCCTTGGCGGCGCCGTCCTTGGGATTCAGCTCGAGGGCCTTCTCGAAGTGCTTGGCCGCCTCTCCCGCGTTCTGGTCCGACTGGTCCAGGAGCAGTTCGCCGATGAGGACGTGGGGCTCGCCCCACGTGGGATCCGCGGCCGCGGCGTCCTTGGCCGAGGCCAGTCCCTTCTCCGCCATCTTGCGCTTCACCAGGATCTTCGCCTGCTCGAGGTGCCGCTCGGCGGTCTTCCGCTCCTCGCTCTTCGAGGACCCCGAAGCCGACTCCTGGGCGGCTGCGACCACGGGCTCCCCCAGCGCGACCCGGATCGCGTTCTCCACCTCGCTTCTGTAATCCGCGGTGTGCCCGGTCACCTCTCCGCGAAAGGTCCCGTCGGGCGCCACCACACCGGTGGAAGGAGCCACGAGGACCCCGTAGGAGCCGTAGACCTCCCCGGCTTCATCCAGGAGAACCGGGTAGTTCGCCCCCGCCGCCTTGGCCCACGCCGCCGCGTCCCCCTCGGAGACGTTGATCACCACGGCGACGACCCCTGCCCCGCCGGGAAGCCCCCCTGCCGCTGCGGCCAGGTCGGCCAGCGTGTCCCGGCTCTTGTCCTGGCCCTGGCGGACGAAAGCCAGGACCAAGGGCTTTCCGGCGAAGTCCGCCAGGGAGACTTTCCCTCCGGACACGGCCGGCAGGGAGAACGGCGGCGCCGCGGCCCCCGCGGCGACGTTCCGGAACGCCAGAGCGGGCTGGTGCCCGGCGAGCAAGAGACCCAGCAAGCCGACCCACAACGCCACCCGCTTCGCGCCACGGCCCACAACCGGTCCTTTCGAAACTGGACGGCCCATGTTCCTCCTCCTCCAGAAGCCCACCGAAAATGAGACAAAGAAGGAAATCGGAGAGAAGGGCCGACCCTCTCGGGCCGGCCCTTCTCGAGCGGAGCCGAATCAGTAGACGACGGGGTTGGTCCGGTCATAGTCCTTGGGCTTGTGGCACCCCACGACGCACCGCCCGCCGGTGGTCGTCTTCGTGAAATTCACCGGCAGCTTCCAAGCCTTGCCGAAGGGGACCTCCTTGCGGATGTGCTTCTCCTGGTCTCCCGCGTGCATCTCGTGGCACGCCTTGCAGCTGCGGCCCTTCGGATCCTTGTTCACGTGGAGGAAGTGCAGGTTCTGGTCCCCGTTCCGGAAGTCCGTGAGCTTGGTCGTGAACTCGTTCAGGGCGATGTCCTTGTTGTGGCAGTCGAAACAGATCGCGTAGTTCTCGGTGCGGTAGGGCATGTAGAACTCGGGCGGGAACGCCTTCTTCAGGACCTTCGTGAAGTTCGACCCGTGGGGGTCGTGGCACGCGTAGCAGTCGTTCTGCTTGACCGGGCCGTGGAGGAACTTCGCTCCCTTCACCTGGGCCCCCATGTCCGTGTGGCAGCTGTAGCAGATGTCACGGGTGCCCGCCCGGAGCTGCCGGGGGAAGTCCGAGGAGTGCGCCGTGTGGCAGCTCGTGCACTTCTCCTTCTTCAGGGCGGTGTGCTGCACGGCCGACTCCTCGATGTGCTTCGCCGTCTCCTTGTGGCACCCGAAGCACAGGTCCTTGCCCTCCCCGTACAGCATGAAGGACGAGTCGGTGGCGTGGGGGTTGTGGCACTTGTTGCAGTCATCCTCCACCGGCTTGTGCACGTACTTGCGAGTGAACTCCTCCTTGCGGTCGATGTGGCAGAGCAGGCAGAGATCTCCGCCCTTCTCCTCGGCGAGCCCGGGATAGGGGGCCGAGTGCGGGTTGTGGCAGATGTTGCAGTCCCCTGCCGCGACCGGACCGTGCACGAACTGGCGGTTCGTCTTGTTGTTCTCGTGGCAGGAGAAGCAAAGCGCGGCGGTGGTCTCCTTCTTCAGGATCAACTCCGCGTTCGACTGGTGGGGGTCGTGGCAGGCGATGCAGTCCCCGGTGGCCACCGGCTTGTGGATCACCCGGTTCGCATCCTGGCGCTCGTGGCATGCGTAGCAGAGATCCTTCCCGCCGCCGAAGGCAAGTTGGAAGTCCTTTCCCGACTTGGTGGGATGCTTGGGGTTGCCCTCCTGGTGACACACCACGCACTGGCCGGCCCCCACGGGCCCGTGGACGAAGGCGGCCTTCCCCATGGAACCGTGGCACTTGTCGGTGACGCAGGTCTCCTGGGCCATCGCCGGAACCGCCGCCGCGAAAAGCACGGCGACGAGCACTCCGACCAGACCCAACCGCTTCGCGCTCGTCTCCCTCATCGGCATCCACCCTCCCTGCGAGTGTGTCGAGCGAACCGCTGCGGACGAAAGCAGCCCCTTCCTCGTCTCCCGCTTTCTCATGACTCCTCCTGCCCCACGCTAAGTGCCGACTAGCCGGCGTAACTGTGCAACCCCGAGAGGATGAAGTTCACCCCCCAGTACGTAAAGATGACGGCTCCGAACCCCACGATGGAAAGCCACGCCAGTCGCGTCCCCTTCCATCCCGCCGTGAAGCGAGCGTGCAGGAACGCCGCGTACACGAACCACGTGATCAGGGACCAGGTCTCCTTGGGGTCCCAGCTCCAGTAGGTCCCCCAGGCGTAGTTGGCCCATGCGGCCCCCGTCAGGATCCCCAGGGTCAGCAGAGGGAAGCCCACGGCCACCGACTTGTAGGAGAGGTCGTCGAGCACCCGGCTGGGGGGCAGGAGGCCCTCCGCGCCCTTCCCCTCCTTCGCCTCGGTTCGGGCGCGGAACAGATACATGATGGAGATCGCGAACGAGATCGCGAACGCGGCGTACCCGAAGAAGCAGGTGACGACGTGGGCCGTGAGCCAGTTGGACTGCAGGGCCGGCACGAGAGGCTGGATCTCGCTCGAGATCGCGGGCGAGAAGGACACCACCGCGATCCCCAGGAAGCCCAGGGGGGCGACGAAGGCGCCCACGGAGCGGTACCCGTACAACTGCTCGAACACCAGGTAGATCAGCATGATCGACCAGGCGAAGAAGACCATGGACTCGTACATGTTCGAGAGCGGCACGTAACCGTAACCGGCCTTGTAGCTCTCGACCCACCGCACGCCGATCGCGGCGGTGTTCACGAGCCAGCCCACCGCCGCCGTGAGGGACGCGGCCACCCCGACCGCCCGTCCCCGAGAAACCACGAAAACCACGTACAGAACGGTGGCCACGAGGTACAGGACCATGGCGGCACCGAAAATCTGGGCGTTGATCATCCGATCCTCCGAACCCGCGGGGCTTCCGCGAGAATCACCCCGCAACCCCGGTTTATAACAAGTCGTTCCCTACTTTTCAAAGGTTTCCTGCGCATGTTGGCACAAGTCGGCGAAGTGCCGTTCGAAGGAAATCCGGTTTCGGCTCGCGTTGCCTCCGAAGAACACATGGGCCCCTTTGTCGTGCTTCTGGACGCGCACCCAGATCCGTCGATGGCTGGTGAAGAACGCCACCAGACAACCGATCGTGATGAGGATGCAACCGGCCCAGACCACCGGCACGCCCGGATCCTTCGCCACCTGCAGCCCCGTGTACATGGCCAGGTCCACGTCCTCGACGCGCACCACGTAGCTGCCCAGGACGCGCTGGTTGCCCTGGGGCGAGAGGAAGACGACCGTGGATTCCGGCTCCTGGCCCTCCCTCTCCAGCGCCACTTCCACCGCGGGTCCCATCTCCCGGAAGTTCCCCGCCATGTTGCGCAGGACGAGACGGTCGGTGCCCTCGAGCGGCAACGACGCGCCCCGGGCCACCCGTTGCCGATGGGCGATCAGGTTGCGCCTCGGGCCGAACACCGAGAGGACCGCCCCCTTGCCTCCGGCCTGGCCGTAGGAGGACTGGTAGAAGAAGATCCCGTGGTGGATGAGGGGGTCGTTCACCTCGATCGTCTTCTGCAGCACGGTCTGACCGGACTCGATCACGGTCAGGGTGCTCCGGTAGTCCCGGGGACGTCCGGTCGGCCTGCCGCTCGGGTCGTTGTAGTACTCGAGCTCGAATTCGTCGCACCGCAGGGTGAACCCCAGGTCGAGCATCCCGCCGCTCCGCAGGGCGACCTGGCTCACGCTCTCCCCCTCGGTGATCTGCACGTAGCCCTTGTAGCCCCACTGGGCTCCTATGAGGGCGCCGAGGGCGAACAGGAACAGGCTGAAGTGGGTCACGTACACCCCCATCCGACTCCACCAGCCGCGGGTGGCGAAGAGGTAGCACTTCCCGTCGACATCGGTGCGGAACGGCTTGCGCACCTTCTCCGAGAGGACCCGTTCGGCGAGGGTAGCCGCCTCTTCAACCGACCGCCCCTTGAGCACGGTCTCCCACTTCTCGTGGATGGCGACCGGCCTGCCGTCGAACACGGGATCGGCGTCCCGCATCAAGCGCACGGCCTGGGGCAACCGCTTGAGGGAGCAGAAGGTGATGTTGGCCAGGAGCAGGCCGAGCAGGAGCATGAACCACCACGAGTGGTACATGTCGCCCAGATTGAGGAACTGGATGATCTTGGCGACCCCCTCGCCGTACTCCGAGATGTAGGTGGTGAGAGGCTTCTCCTGCTGGATCACGGTGCCGAAGATGCTCGTCACCGCCAAGGCTATGAGCACGAAGATGCTCAGCTTGATGGAGGAGAAGAAATCGTACAGGGCGTCGACGGGGCCCTTCTTCCTGGACTGCGTGGAACTCAACCGGGTCTCCTTCCCTCGGCCGCCGCTGCGACCGGACGCGGTCCCCAGCGGCTCGAGGAGGGCCGTCTACGGCACGGCTCCCCTTCCGCGGGGCAGTTGACATGGGAAACTGATTGCTCAGCGCAAACGATTCGCTCTTCAGAGCTCGCGGTGGCACTGGAGGCAGCGGCCGGCCTCCCGGGCGGCCGAGGCGTCTCGGAATCCTTCCTCCACCTCGCGGAAATTGCCCTTGCGGGCTCGTACCGTCAGCATGGGCATCTCTTCGCGGATCTTCGCCTGGGGAGTCTCCCGGTGCGGAGGGAACGGGTTTCTCAGCCTACGATCCTCCACCCGGATGGTCGGCAGTTCGTCCACCCCGTGCTCCCCGTAGATCGCCAGGGCCGCCCGACGGCCCTGTGCCATGGCCTGCACTGCGGTGGCCGGCCCCGAGACCGCGTCGCCGCCCGCATACACGCCGGCCAGGCTCGTTCGCTGGCTCCGGGCGTCGACCCACAGGCTCCCGTCCGCGTTCCGCTTCAGCCCCCCCAGGGCGGGGTCCGAGAAGATCTCCCCCGCCACGGTCTGCCCGAGCGCCGGTACCACGGCGTCCACCTCCAGGGTCCACTGCTCCCCCGGAATCGCCACCGGCCGGCGGCGGCCCGACGCGTCGGGCTCGCCCAGCCGCATCCGGTTCACCACGAGGCGCTGGCTGCCGGCCCCGTTTCCGCCAAGGGCTGCCGGATCGCTCAGGAAGTGGAACTGCACGCCCTCCCGGGCGGCCTCCTCCACCTCGTCCTCCCGCGCGGGCATCTCGTCGCGGCTGCGCCGGTAGAGGACGTGGACCTCCTCCGCGTCGAGGCGTAGCGCCGTGCGCGCCACGTCCATGGCCGCGTTGCCCCCGCCCACCACAGCGACCCTTTTCCCGATGGGAGTCGGCGTTCCGCTCTTCGCGGAACGGAGCACGGCCTGGAAGTCCTTGAGTGCCTCCGCCCCGGGCATGTCCAGCTTCACCGACTCCTGCGCCCCGACGCCGAGGAAGATCGCCCGGTGCTCCCGCAGGAGCTCCGACAGCGACCTTCCCCCCGGGCCCACCCGTACGCCCTCCCGGAAGATGACGCCGCGGTCCCGAAGATCCTCGATCTCCTCTTCCAGGATATACGGAGGCAGCCGGAAATCGGGGATCGTGGTGGCGAGTCGGCCGCCGATCACGGGCTCCGCCTCGTACACGGTCACCCGGGCTCCGAGCACGCTGAGGTAGTACGCGCACGCGATCCCCGCGGGGCCCGACCCGACGACGCCGACGCTCAGTTCGCCGCCTTCGATGTTGACCGTGCGCGAGGAACCCGCCGCCGCGGCGTTTCGCACCATCTCCCGGTAGCGCTCCGCCAGGAAACGCTTGCACCCGTTGATGGAGATCGGCTCCCCGTCGATGCCCCGCACGCAGCGGACCTCGCACGGGTGGGGACAGATCCGGCCGATGACGGCGACGAGGGGGATCTTCGCACGGACCAGGGAGTACCCCTGCTCGACCTCGCCGTCGCCGATGAGCTGCAGGTAGTCCGGGATGTCCACCCCCGCGGGACAGGCTCCCTGGCAGGGAGCGCGAGGTCTCGTGGGACCCAACCGGGCATCCAGCGCGGCCAGGACCAGCACGAAGATCGCCGACCCGACGAGGAAGACGTGCCCGTAGCTGAACCCGCTCCACGTGACCGACACGAGTCCCACGGCCAGGGGGATGAGCGACGCCAGGACGAGTCCGGTGGCGACCCGGCGCGAGTAGATCTGGCCCAGGCCCGCCGCACAGGCGGAGAGGACCGCGGCCCTCTTCCGGACCCGGGATCCCGCCGCGATCTCCCAAAGAAGCCTCTCCCGCCCCCGGAGCCGGCCGGAGCAGGTGCGGCATCGAGGCGCCCTTCCCTTGTCCTCGATCTGGCAGAGGCTACAGTCCCAGTATTGTTCCATTCCCGTCCCGACCCCCTCCGGGTGAGGGGCTGCCGTCCGGTATCAGTACTTTTCGACGTACGCGTACGCGTTGTGGTTGTGGATGCTCTCGTAGTTCTCGGCCTCCACGGAAAACCACGTCACGTTCGGATCCTTGAGGAGCATCTGGGCCACGTCGCGGACGATGTCCTCGACGAACTTCGGGTTGTTGTAGGCCTTCTCGGTGACGTACTTCTCGTCCGATCGCTTGAGAAGGCTGTACACCTCGGCCGACGCCCGATTCTCGACGAGGTGGACGAGGTCCTCGATCCACACGAACTCCTTGAACCGGACGCTCAGGGTCACTTCGGAGCGCTGGTTGTGGGCCCCGGCCTGGCTGATCGCCTTGGAGCACGGGCACACGCTCGTCACCGGGACCTTCACCTGCACGAGCAGGTCGTACACCCCGTCCTCGAACGCCCCCCGCAGCACGCACTGGTACGACATGATGGAAGGGGCGCGGCTGACCGGGGCCCGCTTCTCCATGAAGTACGGGAAGTGAACCTCCATGTGCGCCGAGACGGCGTCCAGTTTTTCGCAGATCTTCTCGATGATCTCGGGGAAGTTCCGAACCGTGATGCCGTGCCGGTACTCGTTGAGCACCTCGACGAACCGGCTCATGTGCGTGCCCTTGAAGTGGTGCGGCAGGCTCACGTACATGTTGACGGTGGCAACGGTGTGCTGCTTCCCGTGGGTCTTGTCGAGCACCGTCACCGGATAGACGATGTTCTTGACCCCGACCTTGTCGATCGCGATCTGGCGGTGGTCCCGCGAACTCTGGATGTCCTCGAGAGGCATCGCTCGGGTCAGCCCC
>CAZGRT010000171.1:0-1839 GCA_964528225.1 uncultured Thermodesulfobacteriota bacterium
TACAGTTCCGCGGCCGCACCCCACTCCCCCAGGTGCTCCCGAGCCCGCCCGGCCAGGAACAGCGCGGCGATCCCGTCGCCCCCTTCGGCCGCGGCCGCCGCGAGCCCGGCGAAGGCCCTGCGGAACAACGGGTAGAGGAAGAGACCCGGCTCCGCCCCCCGGCCGCTGCTCTCGAAATCGAGGAGGTCGAGCGCCATCACCCCCGTCGCCAGATCCCCGCCGTGGAAAGCGGCGAGGGCCTGGCCGTAGGGCCCCCTGTCCGCCCCCTCCCACGGAACCCCCCAGAGGAAGCACCCCACCTGAGCCAGGGCGACCTCCCCGTCGCTCCCCGGTTTCGGCGCGGCGGCCATCGTCGCCCTCGCCTCCTCGGTCTCGCCCGCAAGCGCCCTGACGCCCGCGCGCCCGACCGCCCAGAGGAAACCGGCCCCCTCCGGCGGCGGCCCGGCAAAGTCGGCGCCGGCCGCGGGAAGGTCCCGGAGGCGCAGTCGCACGAACGCCCGACGCACCCGGTCCGCGGGACCCGCCCCGTCGCCCAGGGCTTCCAGGTAGGCCGCCTCCGCTTCCAGGAACAACCCATCCGCCGCCGCGAACAGGTCGGCCATCGCGAGGCAGGACCGGGCGGCACCCACGCGGTCGGCGGGCCGATCGGACGCGGAGAACGCCTGGATGGCCTCCAGCAGCGCCATATCCCTCAGGAGGGACCACGCCGGCTGGCTCTCCAGGAGCTTCCTCAGCCCCTCGTCCTTCTGGGCGAACCGCCCCATCCACCCGGCAACCGCGGCTTCTGCCTCGCGGTTGCCGGGCGGGCCCTGCCCCGCCGCCGGGCTGCGCCCCTCCGTGCAGCTCAACAGCAGGGCTAGGGCGAGGAGGAGGCTACCCGCCCAGCTTCTTCCCCAGGAACTCAAGCGTCCTGCGGTGGTTGCGGGCCTTCTCAATCCAATCGTTCTCCAGTGCCCGGGGCGACAGTTCGAGCCGGGCGAAGAAGATCTCCCAGGCCTGGGAGCCCTTCTTGACGTACTTCTTCTCCCCGGTCAGGTTGAACAGGATCTCGCTCGAGATCCCCGCGAAGTAGTACGCCCGGAGCACGAGCGCGTCCCGCTGGTCGGCCGGGAACAGCTCCACGGCCTGCAGGGCCCGATCCAGGGCCTCGAGCCCCTTGCCGAGCAGGTCCACGGCCTCGGCGTCGCCGGCATCCCGGGCGGCCACGAGGCTCCAGTACCCCAGCGCCGTGTTCAGCACCGGATTCCCGCGATACTCGGGGCGTTCGAGCAGGCCCTGCAGCTCCGCGGGGATCTCCCCCGTCCTGCCCAGGTCCTTGAGAAGCTCCACCATGAGCAGGCGCGCCTCCCCGTAGTTCGGATGGTCGGGGGGAACCCGGCCGAGGAAGCTCAGGGCCTCCTCCTTCTGCCCTCGCTCGATGAGGGCCTGCGCCTGGGTGAAGTTCTGGTCCACCTGGGGCAGCCGCAGCGGCTTCTCCCTGTAATCGACCTCGTCCTCGGTGAAGTTCACGGTCACCCGCAGGGGCTGGTAGCCGGGAAGGGCGACGGGGTCGGCCTCGAGCCGGAGGCTGTGAGCGCCCTTGGAGGCCTTGAACCCGAGCCCGTCCTCGCCGGCGATGCCCATGTCGTTTCCGTCGACCCAGACCCGGACTCCCGCGGGCTCGGTGAACAGGCGCACCCAGCTGTAGTCTCGCTCGGGCAGGAGCGCCGCCAACACCGTGGCGGTCTCGCCGCTGCGCACCCGAAGATCCTCCTTCTCCCACGGCCTGTAGCCGTCCTTCTGCACCCGCACGGCGTGGGTGCCGGGCGGGACGTCCTCCACGCGGAGGGGCTCCGTGGC
>CAZGRT010000172.1:0-1720 GCA_964528225.1 uncultured Thermodesulfobacteriota bacterium
CCGGCCACCCTGGCCGAGTTCGTGGGGCCCATGGAGGCGCGCGACCTGGCCGCGTTCCTCCAGTGCCTGCCTCCCCTCGAGCGCGGGGAGCTCTTCTCCTACCTCGAAGTCCCGATCCAGGTCCGCCTGGCCGAGTCCCTCGAGCGGGACGAGCTGGCCGAGCTCGTGACGAACATGAGCCCGGACGAGCGGGCCGACCTGGTCAAGCGCCTCGCGCCCGAGACCGTGGAGGCCCTGTGGCCGGCGCTGGCCCAGGCGGAGCGGGACGACATCCGGCGGCTGTCCGCGTACGAGGAGGGGACCGCCGGGGCGGTCATGACGTCGGACTACGTGACGCTGCTGCCCCACCTCACCGCCCGGGAGGCCATCGACAAGATCCGCCGGGATGCCCCGGACCGCGAGACGGTGTACTACTCCTACGTGGTCACGCCCGACCGCAACCTGGTGGGCTCCGTGTCGCTCAAGGACCTGATCCTCGCGCGCCCGGCGGCCCTGGTGAAGGACATCATGGTCCCCGCTCCCATCTCCGCCCGGGCCGACGAAGACCAGGAGGAGGTGGCGCGGAAGATCGAGAAATACGACCTGCTCGCGATCCCCGTCGTGGACGCGGGCAACGCCCTGGTGGGGATCGTCACCCACGACGACGCCTTCGACATCCTCCAGGAGGAGCAGACCGAGGACCTGGAGCGCTTCATGGGGATCACGGGCGACACCCGGGAGGAGGCGTACCTGGACATCCCGTCCACGGTGCACTACCGGAAGCGCGTGACGTGGTGCGTCGCCCTCGCCGCCCTGGAGCTCGTGTCCGGGTGGATCCTCCACACGTTCCAGGGAGCCCTGAGCGGCCTCATGGTGCTGGTCGTGTACCTGCCGATGCTCGCCGCGGTGGGGGGGAATACCGGGTCCCAGTCCGCGACCGTGGTCATCCGCGCGCTGGCCCTGGAGGAGATCTCGGCCCTGGATGCGCTCCGGGTGGTGTGGAAGGAGCTGCGGGTGAGCCTGCTGCTGGGGGTGACCCTGGGTACGCTGGCCTACGCGAAGGTCTTCTTCTGGACGAGGGCCGACGCGCTCCCGCCCGGCCAGGCGGTCCACCGGATCGGCGCCACGGTGGCGCTGGCCCTGGGGCTCCAGGTGGTGTCGTCCACGCTCTTCGGGGCGCTCCTCCCCCTGATCGCCTCGCGGCTCAAGCTCGACCCCGCGGTGGTCGCCAGCCCGGCCCTGAGCACCATCGTGGACATCACGGGGCTTCTGCTCTACTTCGGGCTCGCCACCTGGTTCCTGGGGATCTGACCGCGCCGTTCGGGCGACCTCAGGCCCGCGCCTCCACCGGAAGGGGCTCCAGCGCCGGAACGCTCCGCAGCAGGCCCGCGGCGACGGCCTCGTCGCAGAACCGGCGCAGGCCCTCCAGGTGCCACTCCGTCAGGTCGTAGGAAATGGTCTGCCAGTAGTCGAGCAGGGCCGCTTCCCCCATCCAGCGCGCCTCGGGGCTCTCCCGCGCGTACGCCGCGTAGCTCCGGTAGGCCCGGTGTCTCGCCAGCACGAGCTTCCGGTACAGCTCCCGCACGGCCCCCGGGTCGGTCTCGTACGCCTCGCGCCGACAGATCCACAGGGCGAACACGAAGGGCGTGCCGGTGTGCTCGAACCACAGGCGGCCGAGGTCGTACACGAACGGCCAGCGGTCTTCCCGAACGAGCCGCAGGGCGTGGTCGCCGATCCATAG
>CAZGRT010000173.1:0-27100 GCA_964528225.1 uncultured Thermodesulfobacteriota bacterium
GCCGCGAGGAACTCGGGCGGCCACGACCCCGTCTCGACCTGGCCCCAGGCCAGGAACCCCGCCCGTGCGCCCCCGGGGGGCTGGGCGAGCAACTCCGGACCGCGGCGGTACTCCGCCGCGGCCGGAACGGCGGCGGCAATCCACAGGAAGAGGACGAGGCGGGCGAGGAGTGTCACTGGGTTCTCCTTGGCGGGCCCTACGATGGTACCGTTTCCACCCGGCGGCGTGCAACGAAGGCGCATCCGGGGGCCGCCCCGTCTCCGCGACGTCCTACCCATCGGCCGGAAGGCGGTGGGCCTGAAGGCACACCCGCGGGGGGGCCTCCCTCCGTGCGGGCCCGGCGGCACGGGTCCGTGTGGCGCCGGGTTCCTCCTTTGGGAAGGCGGCTTCCCTCCTGACCGTCGGCACCCCCGGAAATCGGGTGAATCGGAAGGCCCTGATCTTGCATCCTTCTCTCCCACCTTGTTTCGACTTCGACCGGGAGCCGCCATGGACAGCCGGGAATGGACACGGAAGGCGGAGTGGATGGACGAGACCCGTCGGGAGCCCCGTTGGGAGGACGTGCGCACCCTCGTGGCCCGGTGGGGCGAGGAGGAGTGCCTGGGCAAGACGCGGGACGTGTCGCTTCGGGGCCTCGGGGTGGCGCTCAAGGGAGCGGTGGCGAGCATCGGCGCCCCCGTCACCGTGAACGTGGTCTTCGACGGAGAGGTCGTGGAGTTCCGGGGCCGGGTGGCCCACTCCCGGCCCGAGCCCTGGGGCAGTCTGGCCGGGGTCCTGTGCGACCAGGACGACCCGCAGCGGGCGGAGTTCCTCCACCGGCGCTACGCACCCGACCACCCGCCCGGCTGACGGCTCGGCCGCCTCACCCGCTCGGCAGGTCGATGTCGAGCTCCTTCACATTCTTGTAGAGGCTCGACTTGTCGAGGCCGATCCGCTCGGCCGTGACGGCCACGTTCCACTCGTTCTCGTCGAGCCGGTCGAGGATGAACCGGCGCTCGAAGGCCCGTCGCGCCTCCCGCAGCCCCATCTCCCCCTGCACCGCCACCGAGGGCATCGCCTCCCCGGCGGCCGCGCGCAGGGCGGGCGGCACGTCCCCCACGGTGATCTCGGGGCCGCGGCACAGGATCACCATCCGCTCGGTGACGTTCTTGAGCTCCCGGACGTTGCCCGGCCAGGGGTAGGCCTGGAGGACGGAGAGCACCCGCTGGTCCACCGTCACCGGCTCCCTCTTCTCGTCGGCGCAGAACAACGACAGGAAGTGGTGCACGAGCGCCGGGATGTCCTGGCGCCGCTCCCGCAGCGCCGGCACGTGGATCGGGATGACGTTGAGGCGGAAGTAGAGGTCCTCCCGGAAGCGGCCCTGTTGGATCTCCGCCTCGAGGTCCTTGTTGGTCGCCGCGATCACCCGCACGTCGACCTCGTGGGTCCGGGCCCCCCCGACCCGCTCGAAGCGCATCTCCTGCAGCACGCGCAGGATCTTCGCCTGGGTCTTGAGGCTCATGTCCCCGATCTCGTCGAGAAACAGGGTCCCTCCGTCGGCCAGGTCGAACTTCCCCCGACGACGGGCGCCGGCGCCCGTGAACGCGCCCTTCTCGTGGCCGAACAACTCGCTCTCGATGAGGTCCTCGGGGATCGCCGCGCAGTTCACTTCCACGAACGGGTTCTCGGCCCGGCGGCTCCCCGCGTGGACGGCCCGGGCCACCAGTTCCTTGCCGGTGCCGTTCTCTCCGGTGACCAGCACGGAGGCCCGGGTGCCCGCGACGATGCGCACCTGTTCCCGCAACTCGCGCATGGCCGGGCTGTCTCCCACCATGGTGTACGTCCGGCCCGCCCGGTCGCGCAGGTAGCGGTTCTCCTGGGCGAGCCGCGTGGCCTTCAGGGCGTTCTCCAGCCCCAGGAGCACCTTGTCGAGGTTGAGAGGCTTCTCGAAGAAGTCGTAGGCGCCCAGCTTCGCGCTGCGCACCGCCGTCTCGATGGTGCCGTGCCCCGACATCATGATCACCGGAAGGTCCGGATAGCGGGCCTTGAGGCCCCGCAGCACCTCCACCCCATCGACGCCGGGGAGCCAGACGTCCAGGAGCACCACGTCCGGATCCTCCGCCTCCACCGCCTCGAGCACCTCCTCCCCCGACCCGACGCAGGTGGTCTCGAACCCCTCGTCCCCCAGGATTCCGCTAAGACTCTGGCGGATGCCCTGCTCGTCGTCCACGATCAGCACTCTGCGGCTCACTCGGCCCTCCCACTGGTCGGAAGCTCCACCACGAACAGCGTCCCCCTCGGGATGTTGTCGGCGGCACGCACGTAGCCCCTGTGATCGGTCACCACGCTCTTCACGATCGCCAGGCCCAGGCCGGTGCCTCCCCGCTTCGTGGAGAAGTACGGCTCGAACAGGCGTGCGCGCACCTCTGGACCCAACCCCTCGCCGTTGTCCGCCACGGTGACGCGCACCACCTGGCGCACCGGGTCGCTCTCCGTGTGCACCTGCACGCAGGGGTCCTCGGCGTCGGCCACCGCGGTCACCGCGTTGTCCAACAGGTTGACCAGCGCGCGCTTGAGCTGCTCGGCGTCCAGGTCGACGGGCGGCAACGACGGCTCGAGGCTGACGTGGAACGCGATGCCGGCGTGGGCCGGCCGATACAGCCCCACCGCCTCGTTGACGACCCGGTTCACGTCGTCCGGGGCCAGCCGGCACTCGGGCATCTTGGCGAACCGGCTGAACTCGTCGACGAGCCGCTTGAGGCTGTCCACCTGGGCCACGATCGTGCGGGTGGCCTCGTCGAGCACGTCGCCGTCGGACTCTCCCAGGAGGTTCGCGTAGCGCCGCCGCAGCCGCTGCGCGGAGAGCTGGATGGGGGTCAGCGGGTTCTTGATCTCGTGGGCGATCCGCCTCGCCACCTCCTGCCAGGCCTGGGCCCGCTGCGCCCGCACGAGCTCCGTGAGGTCGTCGAAGACCGCGACGGTGCCCAGCGCCTCGCCGGCGTCGTCCCTGAGCCGGGTGAGATGGACCATCAGTACCCTGCGGTTGCCGGCGACCTCGAGGGTGATCTGGCGCTGGATCGCGTCCTGGCGAGAGCGCCCCAGGTCCCCGATCAGCTCCGTCACGGGCCCCTCCATCTCCTGCGGGAGGGCCTCCCGGTACGGGCGCCCGAGCGCCTCCTCGCCGACCCCTAACATCTCGCGGGCGGCGGCGTTCATGGTGGCGATGCGGCCCGCCCGGTCGGTGCTCACCACCCCTGCGGCCACCCGGCTGAGCACGGTCTCCATGTAGCGGCGGCGGCGCTCGAGCTCCTCGTTGCCCCGCCGCAGGTCCAGGTGGGCGGCCTCCACCGCGGCCTTGCTGGAGCGCAGATCGCGGGTCATGCGGTTGAAGGAGTCCACCAGGGCGCCCACCTCGTCCTTGCCGCCCGCCTCCACCTCGACGTCGAGGTCCCCCTCGGCGATCCGCTCGGTGGCGGCGGCGACGCTCTCCAGGGGCTCGGTGATGCCCCGGGCCAGGTAGAACCCGAACCACGTCGCGGCGAAGGCCGAGAGCAGGGCCACCAGGAGCAACGGCAGGATGTAGCTGGCCTTGATGGGGTTCCGGAGCACCTGGAGCTGCCGGTACTCCTCGAAGCCTGCGGTGATCTCCTGCAGCCGCTCCAGGGTGCGGCCGGGCACGTGGGCGTCCACGATGACGGCGCCCCACACCTTCGACGAAGCCGGCTCGAGGATGGGCGCGGCGGCCCGCAGCACGTCCCCCGCCGCCGACCGGACGAGCCCCGAAGCCTCCTTGCCCGCAAGCGCCTGCCGCGCTTCCGGGGAGTCCCCCGGCGGCACCTCGGCGATCGGGAAGCGCGGGTTGGCGACCACGCTCAGCACCTCGCCCTCGGCGGACAGGATGGCGACGGCCCCGAGTTGCGCTTCCACCGCCTTGGAGTGCAGCGCCCCCTCGAAGGGCCCGAGCCCCCCCGCCAGGCTTCGCCGGGGCAGGTCCTCCGCCATCTGCCGGGCATGGTCCAGGACGCGCTCCTCCTCCAACCGGTAGTAGCCCCGCGCGACTTCGAGGGCCTGGCTGAGACCGCCCTCCACCTTGGCGCTGAACCAGCTGTCGATGCTCCGGGCGAGGAAGCCCGCGCTGGCGATGTACAGAATCGCGGTGGGGATGAAGGTCATGGCCAGGAAGGCCAGCACGAGCTTGGTCTTGAGGCGGGCGCCCAGCACCCCCCGTCGGCGCTCGAAGGCGAGTTTCGCCAGGTTGCGCAGGGTGAGGAACGACAGGAGCAGCAGCAGCAGGATGTTGAGGTTGATGAGCCCGAAGACGGAGAACGTGTCGGGGACGGCCCCCCCCTGCACCTGCTCGAAGAGCCGCCACTGCAGGAGCGTCAGCACCGTCCACAGGGCCAGCAGGACGAGCAGGACCAGGGCCCGCCGGCGCAGCCTGTGGGCCGGTGCGGGACCCGCGTTCAACGAGCGGCCCCCAGCGAGTCGGGAAGGGGTGCGCTGTACCACTCGGTCTCGACGTCCCAGTACGCGACGAAGGGCAGCAGGTAGTGCAGGCGGAAGGGGAGCAGGAACTCCTGGAGTTGGGCCTTGATGCGCAGTTGGAGCTTCCCCCCGGCGTCCAGCGCGTCCAGGGGCAGGACGCTCACGGCCTCCACGCGGGCCATGGCCTCCACCGCCGAGGACAGCCGGTCCAGGTCCTCGGCCCGATCCTCCCCTTCGTAGACCAGCCGGAAGCGGTCCTTGAGGTTGTCCTTCTCCAGGACCCGCACGAGCTTGTGCTCCGCCACCACCACGTCGCGCAGGAAGTCCCGCGGGCGAACGATGCGCACCCAGTACGTGAACCGAACCGGGAGCCCGCTGTCCAGGGTCTCCGCGACCCGGTCGTCCAGGGCTCCGTGCACGCGGAAACCCACGACGAGGTCGGCCCGGGCACCGCGCCGGACGATGACGTCCTCGATGCGGACCCCGCTCGTCGCACCCAGCACGGCCGGACTTGCCCAGGACAGGGCGAGCAGGGAGAACGCGATGAGCAGGAGCCAGCGCCGCATGGGCTTTCCCGTAGGGAGGAGGCGGCCGAGGCCGATCGGAAGAGACGGGATTCTAGGCGAGCGGAAAGCGCCGGCGCAAGCCCGGCCGAGGAGCCGGGAGCTCTCGGCGCGCGCAGGGGGCTGGACGGCTAGGCCAGCGCCGCCGCGAGGGGCAGCGGGGCCTCCTGCTCGCTCCAGGGAGGGGTCGTCTCGGGCGCCAGGTCCACGGCGGTCCACGCCTCGGGCCGGGCCAGCAGGTTGCGAACCAGTTGCGTGTGGAGGGAGTGTCCTCCCTTGTGCACCACCAGGTGGCCCACGACGGGAGCGCCCGCCAGGGCCAGGTCTCCCACGGCGTCCAGCGCCTTGTGCCGCACCAGCTCGTCGGGCATGCGCAGGCCCTCGGGGTTGAGCACCCGGCCGTTGTCGAGCACCAGCGCGTTCTCCAGCGAGCCGCCCCGGGCCTTGCCCACCGACCGCAGGTACGTTACCTCCTCGAGGAACCCGAAGGTCCTCGCCGGCGCCAGTTCTCGGCAGAAGACGGCGGGGTCGACCGCGAGGTCCAGGTGCTGGGTGCCCGGGAAGCGCCCCTCGAAGTCCACGGCATAGGTCACCCGGAATCCCTCGCCTGGCCTCAGCGCGCAGTACTTGTCCCCGTCCCGTGCGACCACTGGTTCCACGATCCGGATGGCCCGGCGACGCGCCTCCTGCCGCCGCAACCCCACGGAGAGGATCGCCTGGCAGAAGGGCAGCGAGCTGCCGTCCCCGATGGGCAGTTCCGGGCCCTCGACCTCCACCACGACGTTGTCCACCCCGATGCCGGCGAGCGCCGCCAGGCAGTGCTCCACGGTGGAGACCGTGACGTCCCCCCGGCCGAGAACCGTCGCGAGCGCCGTGTCCACGACGAAGGCGCCGTGCGCCGGAATTTCCGCCGAACCGGGAAGATCGGAGCGGCGGAATCGGATGCCGGTGCCAGGCGGCGCTGGCCGGAGCACGGCGCGGGCCGGCCCGCCGCCGTGCAGGCCGACTCCACACAGGGTCACCCGGTTCTGCAGGGTGTGTTGAAAGGCCACGCGCATCCTGATCGGTCGGGTGAATTGCCAGGCTGGCACTTTAGCAAGAAATATGCCCCCAGCACAGCCCCCATCGACGGGAGCCCGCGCGCATCCTTTTGGGCCTGTGGGCGGGCTTCACCGCATTCCAGCCCGGAACGCCGCCGTGGCGAATCCGCCACCTGCGCCCAGCCCAGTGGCGGGAACGCGACCCCCTCGGGGCGAGGTGCCCACTTCCCCCTTTACACCCACCGAACGAGGTTGGTATAGTTTCCCCTTCGTCGCGACGGGGGGGAGTGGTGAAGTGGGTGCAGGACCCACTTTTTTCTTTCTATGGTCATGGAACGCGAGAAGGTTCTGCAAGAAGTGGACGCCGCGGTGCGACCCGCGGTGGAGGGTCTCGGCTACGAGCTGGTGGACCTGCAGCTCGGGTCGGAATACGGCCGCTGGGTGCTCCGGCTCCTGGTCGACCGGCCGGGGGGCATCACCCTGCAAGAGTGCGCCCAGATCAGCCGCGAAGTGAGCCCCCATCTGGACGTGGCGGACGCGATTCCGTCGCGGTATGCGCTGGAGGTCTCCTCCCCGGGGGTGCGCAGACCGCTCAAGCGCCCCCAGGATTTCGACCGCTTCCGGGGAGAGAAGATCGCCGTTCGGACGCGGGAGGCCATCGACGGCCGCAAGAGCTTCCACGGGATCAATCGGGGCTTGGACGAACAGGATCGGCTCGTGATCGAGACGACGGACGGCGGGGCGCAGCGCGCGATTCCGGTCGAGGCGATTCGCGAAGCCCACCTCGACCCCGACCTCCCGTTCTGAGCAGGCGCCCGGGAGACTGGATCTCGGACGAAGGAATTCAAACGCCTCTACGGCAGACGGTGTGCGATGAAGGACATCAATCGGGTTATCGAGCAGGTGGTGCGCGAGAAGGGCATTGATCGGGAGATCCTGATCGACGCCCTCGAGCAGGCGATGGCCACGGCGGCCCGCAAGAAGCTGGGCAACCGCAACCTCGAGGCGCAATACGACGAGGAGCACGGCCAGATCAACGTCTTCGAGTACATGACGGTGGTGGAGGAGGTGGAGGATTCCTACACCCAGATCGGGCTCGAGGAGGCCCGGGAGAAGTACGACCCGGCGTGCGACGTGGGCGACGAACTTGGCATCCCCGTGGAGATGGGGGAACTGAGCCGGATCATCGCCCAGGTGGCGAAGCAGGTGATCATCCAGAAGGTCCGCGAGGCCGAACGGGAGATCATCTACAACGAGTTCATCGGCCGGCGCGGCGAGATCATCAACGGCATCGTCCAACGGGCGGAGCGGGGCGACATCGTGGTCAACCTCGGCCGCACCGACGCGGTGCTGCCCATGGGGGAGCAGATCCGCAGCGAGCACTACCGCCAGGGCGACCGCGTTCGGGCGCTGCTGCTCAAGGTCCAGAAGGAGTCGAAGGGGCCGCAGCTCATCCTGTCGCGCACCCACCCCGAGTTCGTCCGGAAGCTCTTCGAGCTCGAGGTCCCGGAGGTACGCGAGGGCGTCGTCGAGATCAAAGCCTGCGCGCGCGAACCGGGAGAGCGGTCCAAGATCGCGGTGGTCTCCCACGACCCGGACGTGGACCCGGTGGGTGCCTGCATCGGGATGCGGGGCAGCCGGGTCCGCGGGGTGGTCCAGGAGCTGCGGGGAGAGCGCGTGGACATCGTGGTCCACAGCGAGGACCCGGCGATGTACGCGGTCAACGCCCTTTCCCCGGCTCAGATCTCCCGCGTGCTCATGGACGAGGAACAGCACGCGATGAGCGTGATCGTGCCCGAGGAGCAGCTCAGCCTGGCCATCGGGCGACGGGGCCAGAACGTGAAGCTCGCCGCCAAGCTCATGGGTTGGAAGCTCGACATCGTGAGCGAAGAGGAGAGCCGACGCCGGGAGATGGAGAAGGGCAAGATCCTGCGGCTGCCCGGAATGGACCCCCTCAAGGTGGCCCGTCTCGGCCGGGCCGACGTGCACTCCCTGGAGGGGCTGGCCCAGGCCTCCCCGGAACTGCTGGTAGAAGTGCTCGGGATGGACCTGCCGGGGGCCGAGGCCCTCAAGGATGCGGCGCGGGACGCCTTCGAGGCCGAGGTCATGGCGGCGACCAGCGAGGAAGGCCTCGAGGCACCGCCGGAAACGGAGCCGGATCCGTCCACGGAGATGCCGACGGAAGAACCGCCGGACGACGCGACCCCCTCCTCGGAAGAGGGCTGAGCGAAGGCCGGATACACCCTCAACAGCGCCCCAGGAAGCAAGGCATGGCAAAGGTTCGAGTATTCGAGGCGGCCAAGGAGCTCGGGATCGACGTCCAGGACCTCCTGGGCGCCCTCACCCGCGTGGGTGTGAAGGTGCGCAGCCACCTGAGCCCGGTGGAGGAAGAGGACATCCAGCGCGCGCTGGAGTCCTTGGGGAAGTCCCGCAAGGAGAAGAAGGCTCCGGAACCGTCGGAGGCGGCAGCCGCGCCCAAGCCGGTGGTCCGCCGCCGGCGGAAGGCGGAGGAAGACGCCGTCCCGACGGAGGAGACCGTCGCGGTCGAGACGACGCCCGCCGAGGAACCCGTGGAGCCGGCGCCCGAGGAGCAGCCCGGCGAGCCCGCGGCCCCCCTCGCGGCCGAGCAGGCCGTCCCGGAGGGCGAGGAAGAGGCGGCGCAGACGCAGCCCGCCGAGGAACCGGCCGCCGCCGAGCCGGCCGCCGAGGAGGCCCCCGCCGCCGCGGCCGCCGAGGAAGCGCCCAAGGAGGAGTTCGGGCTGAAGGTGGTGCGGTTCATCCACCCGCCGGTGGAGGAGCGGCCTGCCGGGGTCGGCCCCGCGTACCACATGAGCAAGGAGGAGCGGGAGGCGTCCCGGGCCGCCCGCAAGGCCAAGAAGCGCCGCGGCCGCACCGAGGTGGAAAGACCCGAGCTCAAGCGGGCTCCCCAGCGCACGCAGATCACTGTGCCCAAGGCCATCAAGCGCCGCATCCGGATGAGCGAGTTCATCGCCCTGTCGGAACTGGGCCAGCGCATGGGGGTCAAGGCGACCGACCTCATCAAGAAGCTCATGTCACTGGGCGTGCTGGCGACCATCAATCAGACCGTGGACGCGGACACGGCGTCCCTGGTGGCGTCCGAGTTCGGGTACGAGGTGGAGAACATCGCCGTCGGCGAGGAAGAGATCCTGGCCCGGGCCGAGGACCGCCCGGAGGACCTCATCTTGCGGCCCCCCGTGGTGACGGTGATGGGGCACGTCGACCACGGCAAGACGTCGCTGCTGGACGCCATCCGAAAGACCCGGGTCGCCGCCGGGGAGGCGGGGGGCATCACCCAGCACATCGGCGCCTACGCCGTGGAGACCTCCCGGGGCCCGCTGGTCTTCCTGGACACGCCCGGCCACGAGGCGTTCACGGCCCTGCGGGCCCGCGGCGCCAAGCTCACCGACGTCACCGTGCTCGTGGTGGCCGCGGACGACGGCATCATGCCCCAGACGGTGGAGGCCATCGACCACTCGAAGGCCGCAGGGGTCCCGATCATCGTCGCCATCAACAAGATGGACAAGCCCGAGGCGGACCCCGACAAGGTGAAGCGCGGTCTCACGGAGCACGGGCTCGTCCCTGAGGACTGGGGCGGCGACGTGATCTGCGTCCCGGTCTCGGCGAAGAAGGGAACGGGCGTGGAGGATCTCCTGGAGATGCTCGCCCTCCAGTCGGAGCTGATGGAGCTCAAGGCCAACCCGAGCAAGTCCGCCCGGGGAACGGTGATCGAGGCCCGCATCGACCGCGGCCGCGGTCCGGTGGCCACGATCCTGGTCCAGGAGGGCACGCTGCGGGTGGGCGACATCATCCTGGCCGGGATGAACTCGGGCCGGATCCGGGCGCTCATCAGCGACCAGGGCAAGCGGCTCAAGGAGGCCCCGCCGAGCACCCCCGTGGAGGTCACCGGCCTCGACGGCGTGCCGGGGGCGGGTCAGCCGTTCCAGGTGGTGGACAGCGAGCGCATGGCTCGGGACGTGGCCGGACGCCGCGCGGAGAAGACCCGCGAGGAGGAGATGGCGAAGGCCCGGCGCGTCACGCTGGCGGACTTCCAGACGCGCATCGCCGAGGGGGAGACCAAGGAGCTTCCGATCGTCATCAAGGCCGACGTGCAGGGCTCCGTCGAGGCCCTGACCCAGGCGCTGGAGAAGCTCTCCACCGGCGAGGTGAAGGTGCGGGTGCTCCACGGCGCCGTGGGCGGCATCACCGAGAACGACGTCAACCTGGCGAGCGCTTCCCAGGCCATCGTGGTGGGATTCAACGTGAGGCCGGAGGCGAAGGCCTCGGCCTTGGCCGACAACCAGGGCGTGGACGTGCGCCTGTACAACGTCATCTACGACGCCACCGACGACGTGAAGAAGGCCCTGGCCGGGCTGCTCGCCCCCACCGAGGAGGAGCGGGTGCTGGGCCGGGCCGAGGTGCGCCAGATCTTCCGCGTGCCCAAGATCGGCACGGTGGCCGGCTGCGCGGTGACCCAGGGGGTGGTGCAGCGAAACGCCCGCCTGCGGCTCCTCCGGGAGAACGTCGTGGTCTACGAGGGCGAACTGGCCAGCCTCAAGCGGTTCAAGGACGACGCGAAGGAGGTCCGCGAGGGCTTCGAGTGCGGCCTGTCCATCCAGAACTACAACGACGTGAAGGAGGGGGACGTGCTGGAGTTCTACGTGGTGGAGCAGGTCGCCCGGGAACTCTAGGAACTCCCGAGAAGGCCGGGCATGGTGGTGGGCGTCGGGACCGTGGACCTCTACCTCCCGGGGGTGCACGGGCTCAAGGAGAAGCGCAGCGTCGTCCGGCGGGTGGTCGAACGCACCCGCAACCGCTTCCCCGTGTCGGTGGCGGAGGTCGACAACCTGGACCTGCACCAGAAGGCCACCATCGGGTTCGCCGTCGTGAGCAACGACGCCCGTCTGGCGGACTCGGTCCTCAACCGGGTCATGGACTACATCGAGGAGCTCCACCTGGCCCAGGTCACCCGGGCCGACCTGGAGGTCCTCCACCTCTGAGCGACGAACCATGCAGACCCGCCGCACCCAGCGCGTCGCGGACCTGATCCTCCAGGAAGCCGCCGGAATCCTCCAGAAGGACGTCAAGGACCCCCGCGTGGGCTTCGTCACGCTCACCGGCGTGACGGTGGCCGCGGACCTGCGCAGCGCCAAGATCTTCTACACCGTCCTCGGGGAGGACGCCAACCGCGAGGCCAGCGCCCGGGGCCTGGCGAGCGCGACCCCCTTCGTGCGCCGCGAGATCGCCCACCGGCTGCGCCTGCGGGCGGCCCCCGAGATCCGCTTCCTCTACGACGATTCCATCGAGAAGACCCTGCACCTGCAGGAGATGCTCGAAGAGATCTCCCATGGCCCGGACGACAGCGATCGCTGAGGTTCGCGACGCCCTGCTCTCGGGGCAGCGCTTCCTGATCCTCTCCCACCACAACCCCGACGGCGACGCCATCGGCTCGTCCATCGCCCTGGCCTCGGGCCTCGAGGCCCTGGGGAAGCGCTGCGACATCGCCAACGCCGACGGCGTGCCGATGAACCTGTCCTGGCTCCCCCTGGCGGAGCGCGTCCACCTCGCACCCGAGGAGGGGGCCGGCTACGACCGGGTGGTCCTGCTCGACTGCGGGTCCCTGGAGCGCACGGGGTTCGGCGACGAGGTCCTCGGACCGGAGCGGCATCTGGTCAACATCGACCACCACCCCGGCAACGACCGGTTCGGCTCGGCGAACCTGATCGACCCCGAGGCCTGCGCCACCGCCGAGCTCGTGTACGACGTGCTGCTGGCGCTGCCGGCCCCCGTCGGCTTCACGGCGGCGAGCGGGATCTACACGGGCATCCTGACCGACACGGGCTGCTTCCGCTTCTCCAATGCCACCCCGCGGGCCTTCGAGATCGCGTCGCGGATGGTGTCCAAGGGGGTCGACGCGGCGTGGGTGGCCCAGATGGTCTTCGACCAGCAACCCCTGGGCCGGCTGCGGCTGCTCAGCCGGACGCTCGAGACGCTGGAGCTCTCGCCGCGGGACAAGGTCGCCAGCGTGGTCGTGACCCGGGAGATGTTCCGGCAGACCCACACCGGGGTGGAGGACGTGGAGGGGTTCGCCAACTACGCCCGCTCCGTGTGCGGCGTGGAGGTGGGCGTTCTGCTTCGGGAGGAGGGACCCGGGCGCTACCGGCTGGCGCTGCGCTCCAAGGGACGCGTGGACGTGGCCCGGATCGCGCGGGAGCTGGGGGGCGGCGGCCACCGCAACGCGGCCGGGGCCACGGTGGAGGGGGATCTGCGGGAGTGGAAGCGCCGCATCTACGCCCGGGTCGAGGAGGCCCTGGACGAGCAGATGCTCCAGCGGCGCCAGGCTGGCTGAGGGGTGGCGCACGCCGGCCAGGGCCTGCTGGTCCTGGACAAGCCCTCCGGGATCACGTCCCACGCCGCCGTCCAGCGGGTGCGGCGGGCGCTGGGCTGCCGCAGGGCCGGGCACGCGGGAACCCTCGACCCCCTGGCCACCGGGGTTCTCCTCGTGGGGCTGGGGGCCGCGACGCGGCTCCTGGAGTTCCTGGCCGGCCACGACAAGCGCTACCGCGCCCGGATCCGCCTGGGGGAACGGCGGGACACCCTGGACCGGGAGGGCCGGGTGCTGGACGCTCGGCCCGTGCCGCCCCTGACGCCGGACCAGGTGGAGCGGGTGCTCGCCCGCTGGCGGGGGGAGAACGAGCAGGTGCCGCCCGCCTTCTCCGCCGTCAAGGTGGACGGAGTCCCCCTCCACCGCCGCGCCCGCCGGGGGGAGGACGTGGTGCCGCCGACGCGCACCGTCACGATCCATCGACTCGAGCTGCTGGAGATGGCGCTGCCGGACCTCGTCGTCGACGTGGAGTGCTCGGCGGGCACCTACGTGCGCTCCCTGGCACGCGACGTCGGCGATGCCCTGGGCACCGGCGCCACCCTCTGGGAGCTCCGCCGGGTGCGCTCCGGGGCCTTCTCGGTGGACGAGGCGCACTCCCTGGACGACCTGGAGGCCGCCGGCCCGGGGGCCTGGGAGCGGGTGCTGCCTCCCGAGCGGATGGTCTACGACCTGGCACGGGTCGACGTGTCGGCCGAGGACGGACGGGCGCTCCGCCACGGGCGGACGGTGGCCGACGCGGAGGGGAGCCCGGGCACGGTGGCCGCGTTCGACCCGGAGGGCCGGCTCGTGGCGGTCGCCGAACGGGGGGCGGGGGCCCTGAAGCCACGGAAGGTCTTCCTCGAGCCGGCCTGAACGCCCGCCGCGGGGGAGCTGCCCCGGGCTCCTCCAAACCCCCTCCGGCGCCGGGATCGGCCGCGCGGAGGCGGGTCTGGGCGCTTTACGGCCGAGGCCCCGTCGTGCTATAGAGGCGGATCATTTCCGAAACCGGCGGGCCCGAGGGCGGCGCCCGTCTCCCCCATCCCGAGCGGACGAGCGATCGAGGAGGATAGAAGCCATGGTGATGACCGTCGAGAGGAAGCAGGAAGTCATCGATCAGTTCAAGCTGCACGAGGGCGACACGGGTTCCCCCGAGGTCCAGATCGCGCTCCTGAGCGAGCGGATCAGCTACCTGACGGAGCACTTCAAGAACCACAAGAAGGACCACTCCTCCCGTCGCGGCCTGCTCAAGCTCGTCGGCCAGCGACGCCGCCTGCTCGACTACCTGAAGAACAGCGACATCGAGCGGTACCGGAGCATCATCGACCGACTGGGCATCCGCAAGTAACCCTCCGAGCACGCGGACTCGGCTTTAGCCACCCATTACTGAAGACGGGAGAGTGTCACTTTGTTCGATGTGAAGAGAGTGGAGTTGGAGGTGGGGGGCAGGACCCTCACCCTGGAGACGGGCCGCATGGCTCGCCAGGCCCACGGCGCGGTGCTCGTGAGCTACGGGAGCACGGCGGTGCTGGTCACCGCCGTGGCCGAGGCGGAAGGACGCGAGGGGATCGACTTCTTCCCCCTCACGGTCAACTTCCAGACCAAGACCTTCGCCGCCGGAAAGATCCCCGGCGGCTTCTTCAAGCGGGAAGGCCGTCCGCCCGACTACGACACGCTCACGTCGCGGCTCATCGACCGGCCCATCCGTCCCCTGTTCCCGAAGAACTTCACGTGCGAGACCCAGGTCATCGCCACGGTGCTCTCCCACGACACGGAGAACCACCCCGACGTGGTCGCCCTGGTGGGGGCCTCCGCCGCGCTGTCCATCTCGGACATCCCGTTCCAGGGTCCCATCGCGGGGGTCCGCATCGGGCACGTGGACGGCGAGTACGTCGTCAACCCGACCCTGAAGCAGTTGGAGGCGAGTCGTCTCAACCTCACGGTGGCGGGCACCAAGGACGCCGTCACCATGGTGGAGAGCGGCTCCAAGATGCTCAGCGAAGAGGAGATGCTCAAGGCCATCGAGCTCGGCCACGCCGAGATCAAGCGCCTGGTGGCCCTCCAGGAGGAGCTCGTAGCCGCGGCGGGCAAGCCCAAGCGCCAGCTCCCGCCGGCCCCGGAGAAGGACCCCGGCGTCGAGGAGAAGGCGGCGGCGATCTTCGCCGACCTAGGGGTCAAGGCCTACCAGGAGCGGGAGAAGAAGGCCCGGTACGCGGGGCTCCGAACCGCCAAGGCCGCCCTCGTGGAAGGCCTGGACGAGGAACAGAAGCTCCGGGAGAAGGAGTACAAGGCCGCCTTCGACGGCGTGGCCAAGAAGCACGTACGGCGGATGATCCTCGAGGAGGGCCGCCGCATCGACGGCCGAGGCCTCGAGGACGTGCGGGCGATCGACTGCCAGGTTGGGGTGCTCCCCCGCACCCACGGGTCGGCGCTGTTCACCCGGGGCGAGACCCAGGCCCTGGTGGTTCCCACCCTGGGCACCTCGAGCGACGAGCAGCTCATCGACGCCATCGAGGGCTCCTACTACAAGCGGTTCATGCTCCACTACAACTTCCCGCCCTTCTCCGTGGGCGAGGCCCGGTTCCTCCGGGCACCCGGCCGCCGCGAGATCGGCCACGGGGCCCTGGCGGAGCGGGCGCTCGAGGCCGTGCTCCCCTCCCACGAGGACTTCCCCTACACGGTGCGCCTGGTCTCCGAGGTGCTGGAGAGCAACGGGTCGTCGTCCATGGCCACGGTGTGCGGCGGCAGCCTGGCGCTCATGGACGCCGGCGTCCCGGTCTCGGCGGGCGTGGCGGGCATCGCCATGGGCCTCATCCTCGAGGGCGAGCGCTTCGCCGTGCTCTCCGACATCCTCGGCGACGAGGATCATCTCGGCGACATGGACTTCAAGGTGGCCGGCACCCGGGAAGGCATCACCGCCCTCCAGATGGACATCAAGGTGGGCGGCATCACCGTGGAGATCATGCGCACGGCGCTGGAGCAGGCCCGCCGCGGCCGGCTCCACATCCTCGACTGCATGGAGAAGGCCCTGACCGCCCCACGGCCGGAGCTTTCTCCCCTGGCGCCCAGGATCACGGTGATCCACGTCAGCACCGAGAAGATCAAGGACGTGATCGGGCCCGGCGGCAAGAACATCCGCAACATCATCGCCGTGACCCAGACCAGCATCGACATCGAGGACGACGGGTCCATCCGCATCGCCAGCACCAACGAGGCCCAGACCCAGCAGGCGATCAAGCTGATCCGCGACCTCACCCAGGAGGCCGAGGTCGGCAAGATCTACCAGGGCACCGTCCGCAAGATCATGGACTTCGGCGCCTTCGTGGAGATCTTCCCGGGCACCGACGGCCTGCTCCACATCAGCGAGATCGACAAGGAGCGGGTGGCCAACGTCACGGACTTCCTCAAGGAGGGCGACACCGTGCCGGTGAAGGTGCTCAACGTGGAGGCAAACGGCCGGATCAAGCTCTCGCGCCGGGCCGCCATCTACGAGGGCGAGGAAGGGGGCGGACAGCGCGAGGGTCGCAGCCCCCCGCCCCAGCGACGCGACCGCGACCGGCGGCGGAGCTAGGCCCCCCCACACCGGACGCACCATGCGAACGCGGGCTCGGCCGAAAGGCCGAGCCCGCGTCTTTTTCCCCCTCCCCTCAGGGACGGGTCCCGTCTACTCGTCCCGGGGCTTGCCTCGGAGCAGCGCCGCGGACTCCTTCCGCCACGCCGCCAGTTCCAACGGGCAGTCCCGGTCGCCGCCCCCCCAGAACGGCCCCAACGCCAGCAGGGCCCCGTCGGCCGTGTCCGGACACTCCGGCGTCCGCTCCCGGCACGTCTTGCAGTTTCTCACGGCGTCACCTCCCTCGTCGCACGTACCGACCGAATGGTAGGTCTACGCCGCCAGGGTCTCATTTCTGACCGTTTCGGTCAACGGCGGAGGGCCCGCCGCCCCCCCTCACCGCCGGCCCGTGTGGCCGAAGCCCCCCGCCCCCCGTGCCGAGGTCACCGAGAACTCCTCCACCACTTCCAGCTCCGCCCGGACCACCGGCACGAAGACCATCTGGCAGATGCGGTCTCCCGGGTGGACCGTGAACGGTTCGGCGCCCCGGTTCCACACCCCGATGCCGACCTCTCCGTGGTAGTCGGAGTCGATCAGCCCCACGAGGTTCGAGAGCACGAGACCGTGTCGCATGCCCAGCCCGGAGCGGGGGATCACCATAGCCGCCAGCCCGGGGTCGACGATGTGGATCGCGAGGCCGCTGGGGACGAGCCGGGTCTCTCCGGGCGCCAGGGTGAACGGCTCCTCGATGCACGCCCGCAGATCGAGGCCGGCGGCCCCGTCGGTGGCGTAGCACGGCAGCGGGATCCGGGTGCCGAGAAGCGGGTTGACGATCTTGGCTTCGACTCGTCGGGCGTTCATGGCGCTTGCTGATCGCCCGCCCGTCATCGGGACGGAGGGCTCCGGCGGCCCGCCAGGCTGCGCAGGCGCTGCACGAGGACCCGGGCACGGGCCGGCTTGGCCACGCACGCATCGGCGCCCGCCAGCCGCCAGGCCGAGGACTCGAGGGCGCCGGCCGTGCTGTAGGCGACGATCGCCGGCCCCCCGGGGCCGGCCGTGTCGCGCAGGGCCTGGATGAGGTCCACACCACCCCCCTCGGGGAGCCTGGGCTCCACCACGCACCCGACCCAGGAACCCGCCGCCCACTGCCGCAGGGCCTCGGGCGCCGCACGGACCCGGACGATCTCGTAGGCCCCCTGCAGGGCCTCCTCCAGGATCCGGCCGCCCTCGGGATCGGGGTCCAGGACGAGCACGCGGCCCCTCCCCGTCTCCGCCCGCGCGGCCTCGGGCGTCTCCCCGCGCGTCGGGATCCACACGTGGAACCGCGCGCCGGGCAGCGCCGCCGGGTCCCGGCCCCGGCCCTCGGCCCACGCCTCCCCGCCGTGGGCCCGAGCCAGGCCACGAACCAGGGACAGACCGAGCCCCAGGCCGGCCGCACCGAACTCGAAGTCGCCGCTGTGGTGCTCCACGAGCCGTCCCAGGCTGCCGAAACGTTCGAACAACGGCTCGGCGGCCGGGCCCCGGGGGATCCCGATGCCCGAGTCCTCCACGGTGAGCCGCACGCCCGGCCTCCCCTCCCGCTCCTCGACCCGGGCCGAGACGACCACCCGCCCCCCGTCCGGGGTGGCCCGGGCCGCGTTCTGGAGAAGTTCCAGGAGGAGGTCCCGCCCGGCCTCGGGATCCAGCAGGACGGGCGGAAGCCCCCCGGGCACCTCGGCGGACCAGGAGAGGTCCCGCCCCTCCGCCATGGCCTCGGCCTCCGAGAGGCAGCGTTCCACCCAGCGGGCCGGGTCGACGGGTTGGGGCGTGTAGGCGGTCGCCCAGTCGGTCCGCCCCTCCTCGGTGATCTTCCGGAACAGGCCCGCGAGCCGGTTCGCCCCTGCTGCGATCCGACGCACCCAGTCCCTCGTGCGAGGGGTGAGCGGGATGTCGGAGCGGTCGAGGATGAGTTCCGCGTAGCCCTTGATGCTCACGAGCGGCGTCTTGAACTCGTGGGACAGGCGGCTCAGCGCGTCCACGGCGGCCTGGGCGGCATCGGCCGCGGGAGCGCCCTGGGCCGCGAGCCGCCGCAGGAGCGCCGAGCGCAGAACGGGGTCGTCCGCGAGGTCCCGAGGCGCCTCTCCCGTTCCAAGCAACAAGGCGCAGAAGGCCCATCCGTCCCCGGCGGCAGCCAGCGCCCAGCGGGTCCCCGGAGGCGGGCTACCCAGCGGGGGCACCTCGCCCATCCCGTCGCCCTCGAGGAGCGACACCGCGCCCGCCAGGCGAAACCAGAGCGGGTCCTCCGCCGGGTGCAGGGGCCGTGAAGCCCCCTCGAGCAGCGAGGACGGAAGCTCGCTCGACAGGATCAGCCGGTGGCCTTCTCCGGGAGCCGCCGCGAAGAGCAGGAAATGCTCCGCCCCGGACAGCCCCCGCAGCCGGTCGACGAACCCGGCCCCCGTTCGCGACTCGAGGTCCAGGAGCCCCCGTTCCAGTCCCGCTGCGCCCCCTTGCCGGCTCACGGCTCGGCCTCGAGGTCGAGGATGTCGATCCCCCCCGGATACCCCGTGGTGCGGTAGGTGGTGAGGCGCTGGATCTTTCGCACTTCCGAGGCCACCTTCTCCAGGCTGCGCCGGATGAAGTCGAGGTCGTCGACCCGCGCGGGGCCCCCTGCCGACGGGAGGGAGAGGGCCTCGATCTTGAGCAGCGCGGCGGTGAGCGGCTGGTTCAGGGCGTGGGCGATGCCGCCGGCCGTCTCAACCAGGACCCGGAGGCGCTCCCGCTGCACCGAGACGTCCCGCGCCTTCTCCAACTCGAGGAAGAGGGCGCGCAGTCTCAGCGCCGAGCGGACCCGCGCCTTGAGTTCGGCCAGGTGGAACGGCTTGACGACGTAGTCGGTGGCCCCGGCCTCGAGCCCGACCACCACGTCCTCGCTGCGGCTGCGGGCCGTCAGCAGGATGACCGGGACCTGCTCGAACTCGGGCCGGGCCTTCACGCGGTGGAGGACCTCGATGCCTCCCATCCCGGGCATCATCACGTCGAGGATGAGCAGGTCCGGGCGCAGGCCGCCCTCGATGCGCGCGAGGGCGGCAAGCCCCCCGTCCGCGCCCTCCAGGAGGACCGGCTCGTCCTCCAGGATCGCCTCCATCAGGGGCAGGATGGCGGGGTCGTCGTCGACGACCAGGACGAGGGAACGCTCCGGCCCGGTCACGCTACCTCCAAGCTCCGAGCGCCTCGGCAGCCCAGCCGGGTCCCCGGTCCCCGTGGCACGACACGGTGCAGCTGTCGGGCGCTCCTGCGGCCGAGACGGACGCCGGAGGCCGGAACCGGAAGGTGTGGGACCTCGTGCGCGCGGTGTCGGGGCCGCCCGAGAGGACGGCCATGTGGCAGTCCAGGCAGTCGGCCTTGCCCCCGGGATGGGCCGTATGGACCCGCACGGCCGCCAGGACCTCCCCGTGGCAGTCGTCGCACACGTCGTCGGTCCGCCGCCGCAAGCTCCGGGGGTGGTCGGAGCCGTGGGGGAGATGGCAGGTGGTACAGGTGAGCCCCACCCGGTAGTGGCCGCTCTGGACGAAGCCCTGGTACTCCATGAACGGGAGCCGCTCCGTGCCGTCCGGCCAGAAGAACTCCGTGACCACGCCCGGCTGGGGCCGTGCGACGTCCAGGAACCGGTCCAAGGGATCACCGGGGTGGAACCCGACCGGGTAGGGCCGGCCGGTCTCCCGGTCGCGGCCCCGGGCGTGGCACGCACCGCAGATCTCGGAGCGCCGCCGGGGCTCGAGGTTCGAGGGGTCGAGGATCGGGCCCCGCCCCCCGGAGTCCACGTGGTCCCGGCCCGGGCCGTGGCAAGCCACGCAACCCGCGTTGGCCTCCTCGAAGGTCCCGTCCTTCGGGTCGAAGCCCGTGGCGTGGCACCCGGCGCACTCCTGCTCCCAGGTGAGGCGGCTCTCGGCCACCGCCGCCAGGGTCGGCCGGAGCCCCTCCCACCGGTCCTGGTGATGACTCCACTCCGCCGGCAAGAGCCGGTGGCCGTCCGGGTCGCGCCGGAAGTACACCTGCACGTCCAGCAGGCCGTAGGCCAGGGCCACGTCCTCGCCCGCGAAGCGGCCCTCGACGTGCTCCTTCCACCCCGGCACGCCTTCACCCCAGCGGGCCGCCACGAAGCGCCGGTCCACGGCCGGATCGATGAGGAAGTGGCTGTGGGAGTGGCGGATCCACAGGGCGAACTCCGGGCTGTGGCATCCGCCGCAATGGCGGGAGGCGCTCTGGGCGACGCCGGAGCCGAGGGTGACGCGAGTCACACCGACGTGGGGGGCATCCGCCCCGGACGGGCCGGCGGGCGCCCACGCGAGCAGCAGCGCCACTACCCCGACGACGCAGCGGGCCCCGCCGCCCATCCCGCGTTACTTCCCGGCGACGGCCGCCTGGGCGGCGGCCAGACGGGCGATGGGGACCCGGAAGGGGCTGCAGGACACGTAGTCGAGACCGACCCGGTGGAAGAAGCCGATGGAGTCGGGGTCCCCGCCATGCTCCCCGCACACGCCCACCTTCAGGCCCGGGCGCGCCGCCCTCCCCCTCTCGGTGCCCAGGGCGACCAACTGCCCGACGCCCTGCTGGTCGATGCTCTGGAAGGGGTCCTGCGCATAGAAGCCCTTCTCGACGTAGAGGGGGAGGAACGTCCCCGCGTCATCGCGGCTGAACCCGCAGGTCATCTGGGTGAGGTCGTTGGTGCCGAAGCTGAAGAACTCGGCCTCGCCGGCGATCTCCGCAGCGGTCAGGGCCGCCCGGGGCACCTCGATCATCGTCCCCACCAGGAACGGCAGGTCCTCCACGCCGCTCTCGGCCTTCACGGCCGCGGCGACCTCCAGGATGAGTTGCTTCTGGTCGCGAAGCTCCCCCACCTCGCCGACCAGCGGCACCATGATCTCCGGGCGGGCGTACACGCCCTCCCGGCGCAACTCCGCCGCAGCCTCCAGGATAGCCCGGGTCTGCATCCGCGTGATCTCCGGGTAGCTGATCCCGAGCCGGCAGCCCCGGTGCCCGAGCATGGGGTTGAGCTCCTTGAGTTGCTCCACCCGCGCCCGCACCGCCTCCACCTCCTTGCCCATGGCCTCGGCGAGCTGGGCGATCTGCCCGTCCTCGTGGGGGACGAACTCGTGCAGGGGGGGATCGAGCAGCCGCACGGTCACCGGCAGCCCCTCCATGGCCCGGAAGATTCCCTTGAAGTCCTCCTTCTGGAACGGCAGGAGCTTCGCGATGGCACGCTCCCGCTCCTCCAGGGTTCCGGCCAGGATCATCTCGCGCACGGCGCGGATCCGCTCGTCGCCGAAGAACATGTGCTCGGTGCGGCACAGGCCGATGCCCTCGGCCCCGAAGCGCCTCGCCTGGGCGGCGTCCTCGGGGCGGTCGGCGTTGGTGCGCACGCCGAGCCGCCGAAGCTCGTCGCAGAACCCCAGGAAGGAACCCAGAACCAGGTTCTTCTCCGGGTCCATCACGATCAGGGGCAACTCCCCGGCGTAGACCAGGCCGCGGGTGCCGTTGACGGTGACGGTGTCCCCCTCACGCAGCACGGTCCCCCCCACCGACACCGTGCCGGCGGCGACGTCGATGTCCAAGGCACCGCAGCCGACCACGCAGGTCTTGCCCCAGCCCCGGGCCACCAGCGCGGCGTGGGAGGTCATGCCCCCCTTGGCGGTCACGATGGCCTGGGCGACGTGCATGCCGTGCACGTCCTCGGGGCTCGTCTCGGCCCGCACCAGCACCACCCGCTCGCCCCGGCTGCCGAGTTCCTGGGCGCGGTCCGCGGTGAGCACGATCTTCCCCACGGCCCCTCCCGGCCCCGCCGGAAGCCCCTTGCACAGCGCGGCGGCGTCACGCTCCCGCTCGGGGTCCACCATGGGGTGGAGCAGTTCGTCGAGTTGGGGAGGCCGGACCCGCATCACCGCATCCGCCGGGGCGATGAGCCCCTCGCCGACCATCTCCACGGCCATGCGCACCGCGGCCGGGCCGTTGCGCTTCCCCGTGCGCGTCTGGAGCATCCAGAGACGCCCTTGCTGCACGGTGAACTCGATGTCCTGCATGTCCCGGTAGTGGCGCTCCAGGCTCTCCCGGATCTTCAGGAGGTCCCGGTACGCCTCGGGCATGGCCTCCTCCAGGGTGGGGAGGTGCCGGTTCGTGTCGGTCTTGCAGGCGTCGTTGATGGCGTCGGGCGTCCGGATGCCGGCGACGACGTCCTCCCCCTGGGCGTCGGGAAGCCACTCGCCGTAGAAGACGTTCTCCCCCGTGGCGGGGTTGCGGGTGAAGGCCACCCCCGTGGCCGAGTCCCTCCCCATGTTGCCGAAGACCATGGCCTGCACGTTCACCGCCGTGCCCCAGCCGTCGGGGATGCCCTCGATCCGCCGGTAGTGGATGGCCCGCTTGCCGTTCCACGACTGGAAGACCGCGCCCACGGCCCCCCAGAGCTGCTCCCCCGGCTCGTCGGGGAAGGGCTGTCCGAGGACGGCCTGGATGCGGTCGTGGAACTCCTCGCACAGGGCCCGGAGGTCGGCCGCGGTGAGGTCCGTGTCGCTCCGGTACCCCTTGCGCCGCTTCAGGTCCTCCATCCGGTGCTCGAGCTGGACCCGGATCCCCTTGCCCTCCGCAACCTCCCGGCCGGCCGCCTTCTCCATGACGACGTCGGCGTACATCATCATCAGCCGCCGGTAGGCGTCGTAGACGAACCGCTCGTTGCCGGTCTTGGACACCAGCCCGGGGATGGTGCGGGAGCACAGGCCGACGTTGAGCACCGTCTCCATCATCCCCGGCATCGAGGCGCGGGCCCCGCTGCGCACGCTCACGAGGAGCGGGTCCTGCGGGTCTCCGAAGCGCGCGCCCATGACCTCGGCCATGTTCGCCAGGGCCGCCTCCACCTCCGCCCGCAGGGTCTCGGGGTAGGCCCGCCCGTGGGCGTAGTACCAGTTGCAGACCTCGGTGGTGATCGTGAACCCGGCCGGCACGGGGATGCCGAGTTGGCACATCTCGGCCAGGTTGGCCCCCTTCCCCCCGAGCGACTCCTTCATCGTGCCGTTGCCGTCGGCCTTCCCTCCGCCGAAGGTGTAGACGTGCTTGGGCATCCCGCTCCTCCGTCGAAAATGTAGGGGCGATCGCCGGGGGACACCTCAGCCGCCGCGGCGGCCTTGCGTCACCCGACCCTCGCGAAGTCCGCCACCGTGCGGAACAGTCCGGCCACGCAGCCGAGCAGCGCCAGCCGGTTCGCCCGCACCGCCGGGTCGTCCGCCATGACGAGCACGGCGTCGAAAAAGGCGTCCACGGCCGCCTTGAGTTGCGCCGCCGTAACCAGGAAATCCCCGTAGGCGCCCCGCGAGGCGGCCGACTCCATGGCGCCCCGCACCGACTCGTAGACGCCCCAGAGGTTGCGTTCCGCCTCGACCTCGAAGCGCCCGGGCTCCGGGGTCCCCGGCTCCTGTCCCTTGAGGATGTTCGCCACCCGCCTGAAGGTCTCCGCCAGGGGGGCGAGCTCGCCGCTCCGGCGGGCATCCTCCAGGGTCCGGACCCGGGCCCTCGCGTCCACCGGGTCATCGAACCCCGCCTCCAGCGCCGCCGCGACCAGGTCTCCGGAGAAGCCGGCCTGGGCGAAGAGACCCTCCAAGCGGCCGCGGAAGAAGGAGAGCACGTCGCGCCGAACCTGGGCCGCGTCCCGGGTCAGCCTGGCTCCGAGCCCCTCGAGCGCCTGGTCGACCAGCCACCCGAGGGGCAGCCGGTAACCCTTCTCGTCGAGGATCCGAAGCACGCCGAGCGTCTGGCGGCGCAGCGCGTAGGGGTCCGCCGTCCCCGTGGGGATGAGGCCGACGCCGAAGCACCCCACGATGGTGTCGAGCTTGTCTGCGATCCCGACGGCCTGGGTCTCGGGATCGGAGGGCAGGGGCCCGCCGGCCTGGACCGGCCAGTAGTGTTCCTGGATGCCCCGCGCCACGACCGGGTCCTCGCCGCCGCGCAGCGCGTACTCCCGCCCTATGACGCCCTGCAGTTCCGGGAACTCCCCCACCATCAGGGTCACCAGGTCGGCCTTGCAAAGGGCGGCGATCCGGTCCACCGCCCCGAGGCGGTCGGGGCAGATGCGCCCCGCGATCCTGGCGGCCAGCGCCCGGAAGCGCTCCACCTTCTCGTGGCTGGTGCCAAGCTTCGCCTGGAAGACCACGGCCTTCAGGCCCTCGGCGTGGGCCTCCAGGGTCTTCTTCCGGTCCTCGTCGAAGAAGAAGCGCGCGTCGGCCAGGCGGGCCCGCAGCACCCGCTCGTTGCCCCGCGCCACCACGGCCAGGTCCCGCGCCCGGGTGTTGGAGATCGTGACGAAGTGGTTGAGGAGCCTGCCGGAGCCGTCGGCCACCGTGAAGTACTTCTGGTGCGTCTTCATGGTGAGGATGAGAAGCTCCCGGGGCAGTTCCAGGTAGCGCGGCTCGAAGCTCCCGACGACCGCGACCGGGTCCTCCACGAGGTAGGTCACCGTCTCCAGGAGATCGTCGTCGGGCACCGCCTCGCCGCCCGTCGATCGCGCGGACTCCTCCACCTGACGGGCGATGCGCGCCCGCCGCTCCGCCGGGTCGAGCACCACGCCCGCTTCGCCGATCTTGCGGAAATAGTCCTCCGCGTCCATGACGTCGAAGGGCTCGGGCGCGTGGAACCGGTGCCCCCGGCTCGAGCGCCCCGTGGTCACGCCGGCGAAGGCGAAGGGCACCACCTCCCCGCCCAGGAGGGCGAGGATCCAGTGGACCGGGCGGGCGAACGCCCCCTCCAGCACGCCCCACCGCATGGACTTGCGGAAGGGAATCCGGGCCAGCCATTGGGGCGCGAGCTCGGCGAGCACGTCGGAGGCCGGCCGGCCGGCCAACTGCTTGCGGAGGCCGAGGTACTCGCCCCGGGGCGTCTGGACCCGCAGCAACTCCGAGACGGCGACCCCGTTGGTGCGTGCGAAGCCCTCGGCCGCCTTGGTGGGGTTGCCGGCCGGGTCGAACGCGGCCGACACGGGCGGGCCGACCTTCTCCTCCACGGTGTCCGCCTGCCGCGACGCCACGCCGCCGACGTGCAGCACGAGGCGCCGCGGAGTGGCCAGCGCCCGGGCCTCGGCAAAGGCGATGCGCGCGGCCCCGAGGCCGTCCCGGGCCAGTGCTGCCAGGGCCTCCTGGGCCGGCGGCAGGAAACCCGCCGGGATCTCCTCGGTGCCAACCTCCAGGACGAAGTCCGTCGTCTGGCTCATCTCACGCCCTCCCCTGGGCGCCAAGCTTGCCCAGCAGGGGATGCCCCATCTCCTCCCGTTGCGCCACGTAGGCCTGGGCCACCCGGCGGGCGAGGTCGCGCACCCGGCCGATGAAGCGGGCCCGCTCGGTCACGCTGATCACGCCCCGGGCGTCGAGAAGGTTGAAGGCATGGGAACACTTGAGGGTGTAGTCGTAGGCCGGCAGGACGAGGCCCTTGTCCACGAGGCGGCTCGACTCGGCCTCGTACTTGTTGAAGAGGTCGAAGAGCATGTCGGGATCGGACTCCTCGAAGTTGTAGATGCTGCCCTCGACCTCGCCCCTGTGGTGGACGTCGCCGTAGGTGAGGCCGTCGGTCCACACGAGGTCGAAGACATTCTCCACCCCCTGGAGGTACATGGCGATGCGCTCGATGCCGTAGGTGATCTCCGCGGACACGGGCCGGCAGTCCACCCCCCCCGCCTGCTGGAAGTAGGTGAACTGGGTGATCTCCATCCCGTCGAGCCAGACCTCCCAGCCCAGGCCCCAGGCCCCGAGGGTCGGACTCTCCCAGTCGTCCTCCACGAAGCGTATGTCGTGGTCCAGGGGGTCGATCCCCAGGGCCACGAGGCTCCCCAGGTACAGGTCGAGCACCTCGAGGGGCGAGGGCTTCAGGATCACCTGGAACTGGTAGTAGTGCTGGAGGCGGTTGGGGTTGTCTCCGTAGCGCCCGTCCTTGGGCCGCCGGCTGGGCTCGACGTACGCCACGTTCCAGGGCTCGGGCCCCAGACACCGCAGGAAGGTGTGCGGGTTCATCGTCCCGGCCCCCACCTCGATGTCGCACGGCTGCGCGACGATGCAGCCCCGCCTCGCCCAGTACTCCTGCAGCCGCAGGATCACGTCCTGAAAAGTCATGGTCTCTCCTCCGGAGAGCGTGAGAGATGAAGCGCGAGGCGTGGGACCAACCCCGTCGCCCTTCCCCGCTTCACGTTTCACGTCTCACGCTTCACGCCTCAACCGGACACGTCCTCCCCGCCGTCGACTCGGAGGATGCTGCCGGTCATCCAGTGACAGCCGGGCTCGCTGAAGCACGCGATGGCCTCCGCGACGTCCTCGGGCGTGGTGAGGCGGCCCATGGGGTTCCGGGCCCTCGCCATCTGCAGCATCTTCTCGTGGCCGGGGATGGCCTTGAGGGCCGGCGTCTCGGTGACGCCTGCGAGCACCGCGTTCGCGGTGATCCCGTGGGGCCCGAGTTCCAGGGCGAGCTGCCGGATGTGGCTCTCCAGGGCCGCCTTGGCCGCGGAGACCGCCCCGTAGCTCGGCCACACGATGTGGCCGCCCGAGCTGGTCATGGCGAACACCCGCGAGTTCGCCTCGAACATCCTGCGCTGGACGAGGTCTTGGACCCAGTAGACGAGGCTGTGGGCCATCACGTCGAGGGTCATGACCATCTGCGCCCGGGTCAGGCCCTGGCCCGCGTCGGCGATGTAGGGCTTGAGGGCGCCGAACGCCAGGCTGTGCAGGAACACCCGGAGCTTCGGGCCGTCGCCCATGTCGTCGGCCATCTCGTCGAGCACGAGCCGGCGGTTCTCGTCGTCGGCGGCGTTGGCGTTGAAGTAGCGCGCCCGCACGCCCATGTCCCGGAGCTCTTGCACGAGAGCCTCCACCTGGGGCATGGCCGGCTTGCGGTCCAGGTGCACCCCACAGACGTTCATCCCCCGGGCGGCCAGCGCCCGGGCCGTGGCCGCCCCGAAGCCGCTCGAGGCGCCCAGGATCAACGCCCAGCTTCCCTTCAGTTCCTGCATGGCTTCGCTCCCTCCCCCGAACGCTTCCGGAGATCGCCCGGACCCGCCGGAGACGTGCGGTTTTCCGCTGTCGCAAAGGGGCGTCAAGGTATCAGA
>CAZGRT010000174.1:0-3598 GCA_964528225.1 uncultured Thermodesulfobacteriota bacterium
CCATCACCACCGTGTCGCCCGCCCGGACGAACTGGCCGATCGCCTCGGGCAGCGTCACGAGCTTGGTGTCCACCTCACTCCTCCTCGGCGAAGACGAGGCAGGTGTTCCGCAGCTTCTCGCGGCCCCGCGCCACGATCTCCTCCTCCGTGAGGGTGTCCTTGAGCGCGCCCCAGTAGTTTACGGTGTCGCCGATGAGCAGCATGGAGATCAGGCGGATGGCGTCGCCGATGAGCTCCACCATGTGGGCGCACCCCCGGGGGCCTCCGAAGCGGCGGTGGACCTCGAGCATGACGCCCCGGCCGATGGTGAGCCCCGCGAGCTTCTCGATCCCCTCCGTGCCCCGCAGGCACCGCTTGAGCGGGGTCTTGCTCATGGAGGCCCGGGCCGACTCGATGGTGGCGGTGGGCGCGTGGATCAGCAGCTCCAGGTGGAAGGAATGCTCCAGGTCGAGCAGGGAACTGGAGACCAGGAGCCGGTCTCCCTCCAGTTGCTTGACGCTGGAGTGGATGCTGCGTTGGAAGATCTCCACGGCGCCTCGCTCTCCGGCCGGAGCTTCGGTTCCGCGCGCCGGGCGGCCGGGAGGCCTCGGCGGCGGCTCGGTCAGAACGACGGCGGGGTGACGACCCAGAGCGCCCGCGTAATCCCCGGGCCGGGGTTGCGCCAGCGGTGGGGGGTGGTGGACGTGAAATAGATGGAGTCGCCCGGTTCCATCCGGTATTCGCGCCCGCCGAGCTCGAAGAGCAGGACCCCTTCGATCACCGTGCCGAACTCCTCCCCGTCGTGGTGGTATTCCCCATCGCTCTCCGCGCCGGGACGGAGGGTGAAGAAGATGGCCTCCATCTTCCGGTTCGGGACCTTGGACGAGCCGAACTCGAAGATCACCTGGTCCTTCACCACCTCGAAGGGCGTGCGCTCTTCCTTCTTGAGGAAGTAGATCTGGTCGGCGCGGTCGGCCTCGAACAGGGATCCGATGCTCACCCCGAGGGCTTCGGTGATCCTCTTCAGACTCGCGATCGAAGGGGAGTTCCGGGCGTTCTCGATCTGGGAGAGAAAACTCTTGGAGAAGCCCGTCCTGCGGGCGAGTTCCTCCAGGCTGAGGCCCTGGGACCTGCGCTCCTGCCGGAGTCGCTTGCCGAGCATCTCTTCCCTCAGGTGGGGAAAGGGGGAGGGGCTACACGAACTCCGTCTGTGTAAACTACAGTCCGCTCCTCGTCAACCCACCGAGATCCCGCAGGCACGTAGGGTTGGCGCGGCGGCAGGCAAGAAAGCCCCGGCTCAGGGATCGTTCGCGGGCAGGCGGAGCAGGACCGCGGCCCCGCCCTCGGGCCGGTTCCGAACCTCCAGCGAACCGCCCAGCCGCTCCAGGTGCCAGGACGCGATCCAGAGTCCGTGCCCGTTTCCGTGCTCGGACTCGCTGCCCGGCGCGGGGCTGCAGACTCGGCGGTCCGCCACGGCCCGCAGCGCCTCCCCGGAGAAGCCCGGGCCACGGTCGCGCACCTCGAGGAGGACCGATCCGTCCTGCCGCCACGCCTCCACCTCGATCTCGCCGCCGCGGCTCGAGAACTTGAGAGCGTTGGCGAGCACGTTCGCCAGGACCGAGTTGGCCAGGACGGAGGGCCGGGTGCGCACCGTGAGGTCTCCGCCCGCGGTGAGGTTCAAGCGTTGGCCCTTGGCGTGGAGGCGTGCGGCGAAGACGTCGCGAAGGCCGGCGATCAGGTCCGCGAGGGACACCTCGGACAGGCCCCAGGCGGGAGCGCCGGGCCCCACGGGGAAGCGGACCGAGTCCACGATCTCTTCGATGCGGCCGTTCATGCGGTCGATCTTCTCGATGTCGGAGAGGTCCGCCCGCCCCCGGGACCGGGCGAGTTCCGCCAGGTTGCGGGCGGCCCCCAGCGGGTTGGCGATGTCGTGCACGATCACCCGCTGCAGTCGCCGGTTCTCGTCGAGTTCCGTCTCGAGGGCCCCGGTCTTCCCCCGGAGGGCCCTCACGAGGAGGCGTTGGGCCCACCACACCGCCAGGGATGTCACTCCCGCCGCGAGGGACAGGATCAGGAGGTTGGTCAGGCCCAAGAACTCCGGACGGGCGAGGGGCCAGTGCCGCGCCATCGTCGCCAGGTATTCCCCCACCACGAACGCCATGCCCGCGCCGCTGAGCCAGGGGTCGCCGAGCAGGGCACCGTAGAGGACGAGGAGAGGCAGGAGGAGGTGGGTGGAGGAGATCGGTTGCAGGTCGGCGGGGTAGAGGCCATCCAGGGCGTTCGCCACGAAGGCGAGGAACACGACCCACGACAGGACCGGCCGCCAGTGCGGCCTGCAGGAAACCCCGACCAGAGCCCCCAACAGGACCGCCGCGTTGGCCATATCGCTCCAGGGGACAGTCCCGCTGAGTGCGAACCACCGCACGGAGACCAGGGCGAACACCACGGAGCCGCACCCCAGGATGAACCGGAAGGCGAAGAGCGAAACGCGAGCGGCGTCGTGGTCGTCGGGAGGTTCTCCCGCGGTCGGGTCGGGGGGCCGGCCAGGTTCCCGCATGCTCGGTCTCTCCTTGTGGCCGACCGGCATCCCGGGCGAGGGGACGGGCAGCCGATTCACGCCGTCAATCGCCGAACTGGTGCTCCTCGCCGGGAAAGGTGCCGTCCTCCACCTCGGCGCGGAAGGCCTCGACCGCTGCCCGGATCTCATCGGCCAGGTTCGCGTAGCGCTTCACGAACTTGGGGACGAACCGCTCGAAGAGGCCGACGAGGTCGTGGAACACGAGGACCTGGCCGTCGCAGGCGGGGCCGGCCCCGATGCCGATGGTCGGCACCGACACCTGGTCGGTGATCCTGGCCCCCACGCTGCTCGGGACGCACTCGACGACGATCGCGAAGGCGCCCGCCTCCTCCAGGGCCGCGGCGTCGTCGAGCAGGGTCCGGACGGACTCCGGGGTTCGGCCCTGGACCTTGAACCCCCCCAACTGGGTGGCGGTCTGCGGGGTCAGGCCGATGTGGCCCATGACCGGGATCCCTGCCCGGACGATGGCGGCCACCTTGTCGGCCTGGGAACGCCCGCCCTCCAGCTTCACGCAGTCGGCCCGGGCCTCCTTCACCAATCGGCCGGCGTTCCGCACCGCGTCCTCGGCGCTGACCTGGTAGGAGAGGAAGGGCAGGTCGCCGACCACGACGGCCCGCTCCGCCCCGCGAGCCGCCGCGGCCGTGTGGTGGACCATTTCGTCCATCGTCACGGCGACGGTGTCCGGGTAGCCGAGACAGACCATGCCGAGACTGTCTCCCACGAGGATGAGGTCCACCCCCCCCTGGTCCGCGAGGCGGGCCGTGGGGTAGTCGTAGGCCGTGAGCATGGTGATCTTCGGGCCCCGCTTCTTGCGATCCTGGATCTCGCGGATGGAGAGCTTGGGCATGGCAGCCTCCGGACTGGATTCGGGCTGGGGGATGGCCTAGCGTAGGCGGGCAGGCAGGCACGCGTCAAAAGGAAGGCGCGGCAGGGCAGCCGGGGGCGAAGGGAGGCGGCGGTGCGGCGAGTCGGCGTGGCGGTTTGCGTGGCGCTGGGCGCCCTCCTGATCGGAGGGTGCTCCCGGGATCTCGACGTCACGGT
>CAZGRT010000175.1:0-2120 GCA_964528225.1 uncultured Thermodesulfobacteriota bacterium
AGGCCCGGGTGGTGTACAACGAGACCCAGCGCCAGTTCGCCCTGCCGTACCTCGGCGCGCCCCTGTCCGAGGCGTACACCCGCTACACGTACCCCTACGGGATCTTCCCCCGCCTCGAGGACATCCGGCGGGAGGTGGAGCGGCGCCGGATCCACGGGCTGATCCACTACGTGCAGTCCTTCTGCTTCCGCCAGATGGAGGACATGCTCCTGCGCAAGTCGCTGGGGGTCCCCGTGCTCACCCTCGAGGGCGACCGGCCCATGCCCGTGGACGCCCGCACCCGGACCCGGCTCGAGAGCTTCCTCGAGATGATCGGAGACCGCGCGTGAAGCCCGGCGCAGGCGCCGAGGGGCGCTTCGGGCTCCGGGCCCACGGCACGGACGCGCGCACCGAGGTGCTGGCCGGCCTCACGACCTTCCTGACCGCGGCCTACATCGTGTTCGTGAACCCGGCGATCCTCTCGGCCACGGGGATGGACAAGGCCGCGCTGATCACGGTCACCTGCCTCGTGGCCGGCATCTCCACCTGGCTCATGGCGCTGTGGGCCAACGCCCCCTTCATGATGGCGCCGGGCATGGGACTGAACGCCTACTTCGCCTTCAGCCTCTGCCTGGGCCAGGGCATCCCGTGGCAGACCGCGCTGGGGGTTGTATTCCTCTCGGGCGTGCTCTTCCTGGTCCTCACCTGGGTCGGCGTGCGCGAGCGGATCGTGGAGTCGATCCCGCGAAACCTGCGCCTGGCGGCCGGGGTGGGCATCGGGCTCTTCATCACCTTCATCGGGCTCCAGAACCTCGGGCTCGTGGTGAAGGACGACGCCGTCTTGGTCCGGCTCGGCGACCTGACGCCGTCGGTGCTCCTCGGCCTCGGAGGGGTCGTGCTGATGGCCGTGCTGGAGGCCCGCCGCATCCGCGGGGCGATCCTGGCGGGGATCCTCGCCACCGCGGCGGCCGGGTTCGCCCTCGGCCTGGCCGAGCCTCCGGCCGGGCTCCTCAGCCTGCCCGCGTCGCCCGGGCCCGTGAGCTTCGAGCTCGACCTGCTGGGGGCCCTGCAGCCGGCCCTGTGGGCGGCGATCTTCTCCTTCATGTTCGTGGACCTCTTCGACAGCCTCGGCACCCTGCTCGCGGTTTCCTACGAGGCCGGCCGCGTCACCGCGGACGGCCGCATCCCGGGGATCGGGCGGATGCTCGGCGCGGACGCCGTGGCCACCGTGTTCGGGAGCCTGATGGGGACCTCCACGACCACGACCTACATCGAGTCGGCCTCCGGCATCGCCGAGGGGGGCCGCACCGGGCTCACGTCGCTCGTGACCGGCGGCCTCTTCCTGCTCGCCCTCTTCTTCGGCCCCCTGATCGGCTCGATCCCGGCGTTCGCCACGGCGCCAGCGCTGGTGGTGGTGGGCCTCTTCATGGTGCGCGGCATCCAGCGCATCGACTTCCAGCGCTTCGACGAGGCGCTCCCGGCCTTCCTGACCATCGTCCTCATGCCGCTGACCTACTCCATCGCCACGGGGCTCCTCTTCGGGTTCCTCTCCTACGTCGTCCTCAAGGTGCTCACCGGCCGGGGCCGGGAGCTCAACCCGGTCCTGGCGGTGATCGCGCTCCTCTCCCTGCTCGACCTGCTCGTGATCTGATGGGGAACCCGGGCCTGCTGGAGAAGCGCATCCTGCGCAAGGCGGGCCGCGCGGTCACCGACTTCCGGATGATCGACGAGGGGGATCGGGTGCTCGTGGCCCTCTCCGGCGGCAAGGACAGCTGGACGCTCTTGCACTGCCTCGAGTCGCTGCGCCGCCGGGCACCGGTGGCCTTCGAGGTGCACGCCGTAACCATCCACCCCGGCTTCCCGGGCTTCCGCACGGAGCCGATGGAGGCATACTGCCGGGAGCAGGGGTTCACCCACTGGGTGGAGCCGAGCCGGATCTACGAGATCGTGGAGGCCAAGCGCGACCCGGGAACGAGCTACTGCTCCTTCTGCTCGCGCCTCCGGCGGGGGATCCTGTACGGGCTGGCCCAGCGCAGGGGCTACACCAAGATCGCCCTGGGACACCACGCGGACGACCTCATCGAGACGCTCCTGCTCAGCCAGTTCTTCACCGGGGAGATCAAGAGCATGCCCCCGGTGCT
>CAZGRT010000176.1:0-3204 GCA_964528225.1 uncultured Thermodesulfobacteriota bacterium
CAGGCGGTCCAGTTCCTGCGCTCCCGGCGCTCCATCCGGGTGTACCGGGACCGGGAGGTGGAGCCCGCCATCCTGCGGGAGTTGATCGAGGTCGCCCGCTACGCGCCGACGGCCAGCAACTCCCAGATGGTCCACTGGACCGTGGTGACGGGGCGGGAGAAGCTGGCCAAGCTCTCGGGGCTGACCATCGAATGGATGCGCGGGGTCGTCGCCGATAAGCCCGACTCCGCGCCCGCGGGCTATTTCCGCTCCTTCGTGGCCGCCTGGGACGGCGGCTACGACAGCATCCTGCGCAACGCCCCGAACCTGGTCGTCGCCTCGGCTCCGCCGGAAGCCTCCAACGGCCTCGTGGACTGCACCATCGCCCTGACCTGCCTGGAGTTGGCAGCCGTGGCCCGTGGACTGGGCACGTGCTGGGCCGGGCTCCTGCAGGCGGCGCTCCTCAACGCCCCTGGCGCCCGGGAGGCCGCCGGCCTCCCTTCGGGCCACCGGGCCCACTACCCGATGATGATCGGCTACCCGAAGTTCCCCTACCACCGCCTTCCCGAGCGCAAGGTGCCGGCCATCGCCTGGGGGTAGCCGGGAGGGATCTCCCCACCCCGGGGGAAGGCCAGGGCGAGGTGGCCCCTCGGCCGGACCGTGGCACACTGTGCGGGTCCCGGGGCCCCGTTGCGCCCCGGTCGCCGGAGCCCCAGAGGCATCGCGGAGGGCGGTCGCGGGCGGCCCGGCCTCACCCCCTGCAGACGAGGAGGAACCCGTGAGCAAGGTGCGACTCGACCCCGGCCCGTTCGTCCTTCCCATGCCCACCGCCCTGATCGGCGCCGAGGTCGACGGGAAGCCCAACTTCATGACCGCGGCCTTCGTGGGCATCGCCAACTACAAGCCGGTCGTCGTCGCGTGCGGGCTCAGCCCCACCCACCACACCTCCCGCGGCATCGCGGCCCACGGGGAGTTCAGCCTTTGCCTCCCGGGGCCGGACCTGGTGGAGGCCACGGACTGGTGCGGCCTGAACTCGGGCAAGCGGACGGGGAAGGCCGGGGTCTTCGAGACGTTCTCGGGCACCCTGGCCCACGCCCCCATGGTGCGGGCGTGCCGGCTCGCCGCCGAGTGCCGGGTGGTGCGCACCGTCGAGTTCGCGGTGGACACGGTGTACTTCGGGGAGGTCGTCGGCGTGTACGCGGACGAGGACGCGCTGCGCGACGGCGCCCCGGACTGGGAGAGGATCTCGCCGCTCCTCTTCACCTTCCCCGACAAGGGCTACTGGGAGCTCGGCAAGCGCGTCGCCGAGGCGTGGAGCGTGGGCAAGGGGTACCGGCCCGGGACTTGAGCGGCTGAGGGCGGAACGGAAAGCGGGGGCCAGTTGCCTGGCCCCCGCTCGTCGTAGCTGGCTCCCCGAGCGGGACGCTCAGCAAGACTCTGTGAGCTACGAGTTCGGCTTCGTCTGGGCTTCTGCGGGGAACCGTTTCGCCCGTGGATATTGCGTTCGCAGGCCAGACTTCCGGACTTACGTGCTGGAGTGATGCGCGGCGGCGAGTTCCTTCAGTAGCGGGACCGGCGATCGGTGTTGCAGGCTGTGCCAGAGGTCCCAATCCCTCTGCAGATTCAACCAGAACTCCGGGCCCGTGCCGAGGGCCTCACCCAGGGCGAGGGCCGAATCGGCGGTGACCCTCCGCCGGCCGTTCACGATCTCGTTCAGTCGGGCGAAGGTCCAGCCCAGATGCCGGGCGAACTCGGCCTGAGAGACGCCGAGTGGCTCGAGGAACTCCTTGAGCAACATCTCGCCGGGATGGGTGGGCGGTCGGTCCTTGGGAAGCATGTGCGTTCCTTCTCAGTGATAGTCGACGATGTCCACGTCGTGGGCGTCACCGTCAAGCCAGCGGAAGATGACCCGCCACTGATCGTTGATCCGGAGGCTCCACGCCCCCTGCAGGTCTCCCGAGAGCTTCTCGAGACGGTTGCTCGGCGGTACGGTCAACACCTCCAGCGAAGGCGCCGCGTTGAGTTGGTCCAAGAGCCTCTGGGCCTTGGCGTGAAGCTCTCCAGGGAGCTTGCGGGCGTGGCGACTGTTCGTGCCGTCGTACACGTCCTGAGCCGTCTTGCCCGCGAAGTTCCGAATCATGGGGAAAGGATAAGCTATATCGAGAGGCGATACAAATCCGCGCCACAGTCGTCCCGTGCGGCCCGGAGTGAGCATGCAAAGCCATGGACTATGGGGTGCTGAGTGCCCGAGGTTCCGGATGGGGGAGGGTTGCTTGCGAGCGGCTCCTGCGGAGAGCCGAAGATGTCCATGCGAGACGGTGGGGGTGCGCGCCCGACAGAACGAACGAGCCCGAGCACTTGCGATCGGTGCCCGGGCTCGCGTTGGTACTGGCTCCGGTGGTTGGACTCGAACCAACAACCCTGCGGTTAACAGCCGCATGCTCTGCCGATTGAGCTACACCGGAAGAAGGGCTTCCGGGTCCCCGCTGGTCTCCGCGCGGCCCGGGAAATCCGAGGGCCGACTTATACCCAAGGAGTCCGCGGGGCGTCAACCGTAAAGCCGCGCCCTTGCTCGCCGAGGGGCTGGTCCGGGACGGCGAGAGGGGCCCCGGCGGGGCCCCTCTCGGAAGGATCTCGAACCGCGATCCGGGTTCAGGCGAGTTCCTGGAAGCGGATGCCCTCCTCCTCGAAAGCGGCCTGGAGTTTCGTGAGGGCCTCCACCTGGATCTGGCGGATGCGCTCCCGGGTGACGCCGAAGACCTTGCCGATCTTCTCCAGCGTCATCGGCTCGTCGTTCTGGAGGCCGAAACGCAGGTCCAGGATCTTCTTCTCCCTCTCGTTGAGAACCTTCAGCTTGCTGCGCAGGAAGCGGCGGATCTTGTCCAGCTGGATCGAATCCGCCGGGTCCTCCACGGAGGGGTCCTCGAGCTTGTCCTGGAGGGTGAAGTCCCCGTCCACGTCCAGAGCCTGGTCGATGGAGAGGATCTTGCGCCGGATCGAGTGGAGCCGGCGGATGTAGGCGGGGTTGAAACCAGTCTCCTGTGCCAGTTCCTCCTCGGTGGGCGGGCGGCGCAGGGAGCGGCTCAGGTGCTCGGTCACCCGCGAGATCCGGTCGATGTCGTCGGAGACGTGCACGGGGAGCCGGATGGTGCGCACCTGGTTGGTGAGGGCGCGCTCGATCGACTGGCGGATCCACCACGTGGCGTAGGTGGAGAAGCGGCACCC
>CAZGRT010000177.1:0-2530 GCA_964528225.1 uncultured Thermodesulfobacteriota bacterium
GCCGAAGGAGACGGCGCCGTCGATCTCCGCGATGACGGCGTGCTCCTTGGGCTTCCGGGCCTCGAAGAGCTCGGCGACGCGCGGCAGACCGCCGGTGATGTCCTTGGTCTTGGTGGTCTCGCGCGGCATCTTGGCGAGCACATCGCCGGCGTCCAGCTCGTCGCCGTCGTTGACCACCAGGATCGCCCCCTCGGGGAGCATGTACCGCGCCTCGGCCTCGGAGTTGGCGAGCTTCCGGGTCCTGCCCTCGTCGTCCTTGATGGAGATGCGGGGCCGCGCGTCCGGGTCCTTCGACGCGATGACCGCCTTGCGCGCGAGGCCGGTGATCTCGTCCACCTGCTCGCTGATGGTCACGCCGTCCACGAGGTCGCCGAACTTCGCACGGCCGGCGACCTCCGTGATGATCGGCATCGCGTAGGGGTCCCACTCCGCCATGAGGGAGTTGGCGTCGATCCGCTGCCCGTCCTTCACCAGGAGCTTGGCGCCGTACACGAGGCCGTACCGCTCGCGCTCGCGCCCCTGGTCGTCGGTGAGGATGATCTCCCCGTTCCGGTTCATGACGATGAGCGTGCCGTCCTTCTTCCTGGCCAGGCTCAGGTTGTGGAGCTTGACGACGCCCGGGTTGCGGTTCTCGAGGGTCGACTGCTCCGCCCGCCGGGAGGCCGCGCCGCCGATGTGGAACGTCCGCATCGTCAGCTGGGTGCCCGGCTCGCCGATGGACTGGGCGGCGATGACGCCGACCGCCTCGCCGACCGACACCTTGCGCCCGCGGGCGAGGTCGCGGCCGTAGCACTCGACGCAGATGCCGCGCCGGGCCTGGCAGGTGAGCACCGAGCGGATCCGGACCTTGTCGATGCCGGCCGCCTCGATGATCTTGACCTTCGCCTCGTCGATCTCCTCGTTCGCCTTGACCAGCGCGGCCCCGGAGAACGGGTCGTGGATGTCCTCGAGGGCGACGCGGCCGAGGATGCGCTCGCCCATCGCCTCGATGATCTCGCCGCCCTCGACGAGGGACCCCATCTCGATGCCGTCCATCGCGCCGCAGTCGTACTCGGCGACGATGGCGTCCTGGGCCACGTCGACGAGGCGCCGGGTGAGGTAGCCGGAGTTGGCGGTCTTGAGCGCCGTGTCCGCGAGCCCCTTGCGGGCGCCGTGGGTCGAGATGAAGTACTGGAGGACGTTGAGGCCCTCCCGGAAGTTGGCGGTGATCGGGGTCTCGATGATCTCGCCCGACGGCTTGGCCATGAGGCCGCGCATGCCGGCCAGCTGGCGGATCTGCTGGGCGGAGCCGCGGGCGCCGGAGTCGGCCATGACGAAGATCGGGTTGAAGGAGGGCTGCTTGCGCTCCTCGCGCTTCCCCTCACGGTTCACGCCCGTGGCCGTCTCCGAGGAGATCTCGACCATCATCTCCTTGGCCACCTCCTCCGTGGCCTGGGCCCAGATGTCGATGACCTTGTTGTAGCGCTCGCCGTCGGTGATGAGACCCTCGGCGTACTGGGCCTGGATGTCGTCCACCTCCGCTGTGGCCTTCTCCAGCATGACCGACTTCGCCCGCGGGATGATCATGTTGTCCAGGGCGATGGAGATGCCGGCGCGGGTGGCGTTGCCGTAGCCGAGGCTCCGGATCCGGTCGGCGAGGAGCACCGTCTCCTTCTCGCCCGACGCGCGGTAGGTCAGGTCGATCAGGTTCTGGAGCTGCTTCTTGTCCATCACCTTGTTGATCGCGTCGAAGGTCAGGCGGCGGGGGACGATGTCGTAGAGCAGGACGCGCCCGACCGTCGTCTCGTACCGCTTCCCCTCCATCCGCACGGTGACCTTCGCCTGCAGGTCCACCTCGCCCTGGTCGTACGCGGCGCGGACCTCCTCCGGGCTCGCGAAGACCTTCCCCTCCCCCTTCGCGAACGCCCGCTCACGGGTCATGTAGTACATGCCCAGGACGATGTCCTGCGACGGCACGATGATCGGCTTGCCGTGCGCCGGGGAGAGGATGTTGTTCGTGCTCATCATGAGCACGCGGGCCTCCATCTGGGCCTCGATGGAGAGGGGGACGTGGACCGCCATCTGGTCGCCGTCGAAGTCGGCGTTGAAGGCGGTGCAGACCAGCGGGTGCAGCTGGATCGCCTTGCCCTCGATCAGCACCGGCTCGAAGGCCTGGATGCCGAGGCGGTGCAGGGTCGGGGCGCGGTTGAGGAGGACCGGGTGCTCGCGGATGACCTCGTCCAGGATGTCCCAGACCTCGGGGCGCTCCTTCTCCACCATCTTCTTGGCGCTCTTGATGGTGGTGACGAAGCCCCGCTCCTCGAGCTTGTTGTAGATGAAGGGCTTGAAGAGCTCGAGGGCCATGATCTTCGGCAGGCCGCACTGGTGCAGCTTCAGCTCGGGGCCGACGACGATCACCGAGCGGCCGGAGTAGTCGACCCGCTTGCCGAGGAGGTTCTGGCGGAACCGCCCCTGCTTCCCCTTCAGCATGTCGGAGAGCGACTTCAGCGGCCGCTTGTTCGGGCCGGTGATCGTCTTGCCCCGCCGCCCG
>CAZGRT010000178.1:0-3185 GCA_964528225.1 uncultured Thermodesulfobacteriota bacterium
CCGGCGCGGGCCGGCCGGTCCGGCGGTCCAGGATCACGTAGACCTCCCGCCCCTCGCACACCGTCCGCCCGCTCCCGGTCTCCCGGATCACGAACCCGAAGGTGACCGACGTGTTCCCCAGTCGCTGCGTGCAGATCGCCACCGACAGGGTCTCGCCGAAGCAGCCCGGCGACCGGAAGTCGCACTCGACCCGGGCCAGGACCATGTCGTGTCCCCGACGCACGATCTCGGCGTAGGGGAGGCCGATGTCCTCCAGGTAGTCCGTGACCGCGTCGTCCACGTACACGAAGTAGTTGGCGTTGAAGACGTGACCCTGGCAGTCGCTGTCCGAGAAGCGGACCTTTCGCTGGTAGGTTGGCTTCGCCTGCACGGGACTCCTCCTTCGGCCTGCGGGCCGCGTCGGGTTCAGCAGCAGCCGGCTTCTTTCGAGGCCTCTTCCGCGGCCACGACCCCGGCCAGGCCTGCCAGGGCCGCCCCCCTCCACAGGGCCTCCAGGGCCCCGGACAGCGTCGCCGTCCGGCGGTAGCGGTCGGCGAGGTACCGGCGCGCCACGAATTCAAAGGAAAACCGCGGGTGCAGCATGCGCGCGGACCCCTCCACCGTGAGCAGGGCCTTGAGGAGCAGCGCGTACTTGCGCGGGAAGCGGACCCGATGCCGGTGCACCGCCGCCAGGATCCCCCTGCCGATGCGCTGCAGATCCGTGTCGACGAGGGTCGGCGCCAGGGCTTCGTCCAGGACGCTGCCCACCTCCACCGCGAAGGCGTCCACCGCGGGGGCGGCGACCTGCACCCCCAGCCGGTCGAGGTGCCGCAGGGCCAGGGGCGCGTCCCGGCACAGGAGCCCCACGAGGGCCCCGAGGATGGACTCACGCTCCCCGGGGGAGAGGCGCCCGGCGATCCCGAAGTCCACGTAGGCGACCTCGCCCGCGGGGGTGATCAGGATGTTGGCCGGGTGCAGGTCGGCGTGGAACAACCCGTCGTCGAGAACCTGCTGCAGGAAGGCCCGCGCCCCCCGCTCGGCCAGCCCCGCGTAGTCCGGGCGGGTGCGCACTGCGGGGTCGGAGATCTTGGCACCCTCCACGAAGTCGGCGGTGAGCACCCTTCGCGTGGTCCACCCCCAGTGGATCCGGGGCACGCGCACCCCGGGGAGGCCACGGAAGTTGCGGGCCATGGCCTCGGCGACCTCGGCCTCCCGCCGGAAGTCCAGTTCCTCCTCGGCGGCCCGGCACACCTCTCCCCACAGGGAGGCTGCGTCGATCCGTCCCCGAAACGGCGACAGGAGGACGGCAACCCGCAGAAGGCCGCCGACGATGCGCAGATCTTCGCGCAGGACACCTGCCACGCCCGGGCGCCGCACCTTGACCGCCACCGGGGTCCCCCCGGGAAGGCGGGCGCGGTGGACCTGGCTGAGGGACGCCGAAGCGAGGGGCTGCACCTCGAAGTCCGGGAAGAGATCCCCGAGGGGAGCCCCCAACTCCGCCTCCACCTCCCGGCGCACCGCCTCGAAGGGAACCGGGGCGGCCCGGTCCTGAAGACGTTCGAAAACCCCCAGGGCCGCCGGTCCCAGGAGGTCGGGCCGCACCGACAGGAACTGGCCGAGCTTCACGAAGGCGGGCCCCAGCGACTCGAAGGCGCCGCACGCCGCTTCCGCCAACGGCACCGAGGAACGCTGCCGCGCGGCCTTCGCGGCCCCTGCGGCGAGGCGGCCGGCCAGCACGGCGGCGATGCGCGACAGCCTGGCGACGCGGGCGAGTCGCCACGCGCCGGTCAAGACCTGCCCCCGCCGTGCGGCTCCGAAAGCCGACGCAACAGGGTCACCCCTCCGCGTCCCACCCCCGGAGCCGTTCGAGCTTCTGCTCCAACCCCCGCAACCGGTGTCTCAGGTCCTCCACCTCGGCGCGCAGGGCGTCGGAGTCGTCCCGGTGGAGGAAGCCCATCTGCCGTACCTCGTTGGCGAACGCCTCGGCGAGGATCCCCTTCAGGGCCTCCTTCTCCTGCTCCACGGCGAGCAACAGCCGCTGGTATTCGCCCCGCAGATCCTCGGGCGTCTCCCTGGCCCGCCGCAGCGCATCCCGGATCCAGTCGTCCGCCTTCTCGTGGAGCAGCAGCCACGCGGCGAAGAAGGTCAAACTGCCCTTGGCGGCCGGGCTGTGTTCCGACTCCATCGTGTACTCCTCTCGTTCGAGTGGACGATCCCTCCCGCCGGGGAAGGGTACCGGGGCACTAGAGCACGCTTCGGAGGCCGCGGCAAACGGGGAATCTCCCTCAAGTCGGCGGCCGCCCGGCCGATCAAAGGGGGAAAGGACCGTCCCAGGAGGGGACTCCATGGACCTCGCCACCATCCTCGGCCTCGGAGCAGGGGCGTCGCTCGTCGTCACGGCGATCCTGCTCGGGGGCAATCTCTTCGCCTTCGTGGACCTGCCCGCCCTGCTCCTGGTCTTGGGCGGCGTGATGGCCACGACCCTCATCATGTTTCCCATGCGGACCGTCATCGGGTCGATCCGCGTGGCCATCAAGGCGTTCCGGGACGACACCTGGAACCTCGACGCGATCATCGACCAGATGGTCTCCCTCTCGCGCCTGGCCCGGACCAACGGCATCCTCGCCCTGGAGGACGCGGAGAAGAACATCCGCAACCCCTTCCTGCGCAAGGGGATCCAACTGGCGGTGGACGGCAACGAGGAGGAGCTGATCCGGTTCATCATGGCCACGGACCTCGGGTTCACCAAGGAACGTCACGCCATCGGGCAGAAGGTCTTCCGCCAGATGGGCTACATGGGACCCGCCTTCGGCATGATCGGAACCCTCGTCGGGCTCGTGAAGATGCTCCGGACCCTGGACGATCCCGCCTCCATCGGCCCGGCCATGGCCGTGGCCCTGCTGACCACCTTCTACGGGGCGCTGATTGCGAACCTGGTCTGCCTGCCCATCGCGAACAAGCTCGAGTTCCGCAGCCGCGAGGAAGCCCTGGCGAAGCAGGTCATCACGGAGGGGATCATCTCGATCATGCAGGGCGCGAACCCGAAGGTCCTGAAGGACAAGCTCGAGGCCTTCGTGCCCCCCAACCTGCGCGGCGGAGCGCGGCCGGGCCTCACGCCCCGCGGCCCTTCCGTCGGCGAGGCGGCCTGATCCATGCGCATCGAAGAGCTCCTCACCCGGCCGCACTCCCACGACGAGTCCCCCGAG
>CAZGRT010000179.1:0-2549 GCA_964528225.1 uncultured Thermodesulfobacteriota bacterium
GAGGTGGACCGCATCGTCACCTTCCCCGAGGACGCGGAGAAGCCGGTCATCAGCAAGGTCCTCAACCGCCGGGAGGTGATCTCGGTGGTCGTGTACGGCGACGTGTCCGAGCGCACGCTGCGGGAACAGGCGGAGGCCATCCGGGACGACCTGCTGGCGTTCCCCGACATCACCCAGGTGGACCTCAGCGGGGTGAGGCCCTACGAGATCTCGGTGGAGGTGCCCGAGGAGAGCCTGCGGCGTCACGGGCTCACCCTCGACTCCCTGGCCCAGCGGCTGAGGCGGGCCTCCCTGGACCTGCCGGGGGGCACGGTGAAGACCGAGGGCGGGGAGGTGCTGCTGCGCACCAAGGAGCGGCGGTACTTCGGTGCGGAGTACGCGGAGATCCCGGTCGTGGTGGATCCGGACGGCACCCAGGTGCGCCTCGGCGACATCGCCGAGGTGCGGGACACCTTCCGGGAGACCGACGAATTCGCCCGGTTCGACGGCAAACCCGCCGCCATGGTCCGGGTGTACCGGGTCGGCGACCAGAAACCCACGGAGATCTCCCGCATCGTCAAGGACTACGTCGAGGGCCGCCAGGCGTCGCTCCCCGGGTCCCTGGGCCTGGCCACGTGGAACGACACCTCGGAACTGCTCCAGAGCCGCATGGACCTCCTGCTCCGCAACGCCCGGCTGGGCCTGCTGCTGGTGTTCGTCGTGCTCGGGCTCTTCCTGGAGATCCGGCTCGCCCTGTGGGTCATGCTCGGCATTCCCATCTCCGTTCTCGGGGCGTTCCTGTTCCTGCCCGCGGTGGATGTCTCGATCAACATGATCTCGCTGTTCGCCTTCATCCTGGCGCTCGGCATCCTGGTGGACGACGCCATCGTGGTGGGCGAGAACGTGTACGCCCACCGGGAGATGGGGAAGCCCTACCTCCCGGCGGCCGTGGACGGCGCCCTGGAGGTGGCCGGGCCCGTCGTCTTCTCGGTGCTCACCACCGTGGCGGCCTTCGTGCCTCTGGTGTTCGTGAGCGGGATGCTCGGCAAGTTCATCCGGGTCATTCCCCTGGTGGTGATCGCGCTCCTGCTCGTCTCGCTCGTGGAATCGCTCTTCGTGCTGCCGGCGCACCTGGCGGGGGGCAGACGGCGGGAGCGCCCGAAGGGCCTCCTGGGGCTCCTCGAGCGGGTGCGGCGCGGGTTCGGAGGGGGCCTCGACCGGTTCGTCTCGGGGCCGTACCGGTGGTTCCTGGAGAAGTGCCTGCACCACCGCTACACGGTGCTCGCCGCGGGGGTGGCGGTGCTCCTCGTGACGGTGGGGCTGGTCCGGGGCGGGATCCTCCAGTTCGTCTTCATGCCCGAGGTCGATGGCGACGTGGTCACGGCGTCGGTGAAGATGCCCCGGGGCACGCCGGTGGAGGAGACCGGACGGGTGGCCGAGCGTCTGGTGCGGGAGGCCCTCGCGACCGTGGGGGAGTACGACCGCGACCGAGACGACTCGATCCTGCGCAACGTGTACGCCGTCGTGGGGGCCAAACTGGCCGAGCGCGGGCCCGGGGGCGGGGAGACCAGCTCGGGGTCCCACCTGGCGGACGTGGCGCTGTTCCTCGTCGGCAGCGAGAGCCGGGGGATCCCGTCCAACGAGATCGGGAACCGGTGGCGGCAGCGGGTGGGGGAGGTGCCGGGCGCCGAGTCCCTCACCTTCACCTCCAACATGATCCGCCTGGGCGCCAACATCGACGTGCGCGCGTCCCACGCCGACTTCCGCGTGCTCGCGGAGGTGGCCGAGCGTCTCCGGTCCGCCCTGGCCCAGTATCCCGGTGTGGGGGACATCGACGACACCTACGCCCGGGGCAAGCGGGAGATGGTGCTGCGGCTCACCCCGGAGGCCCGCACCCTGGGGGTCACCGAGGAGGATCTCGGGCGCCAGGTGCGGGGGGCCTTCTTCGGGGCCGAGGCCCTGCGGCTGCAGCGGGGGCGCAACGAGGTGCGGGTCATGGTGCGCTACCCCGAGGCCGACCGCCGGAGCCTCGCGGAGCTGGAGGCCATGCGCGTGCGCATCCCGGGCGGGGGGGCGCTGCCCCTGGCGCGGGCCGCGAACGTGCAGGAGGGGAGGGGCTTCAGCGAGATCAACCGGACGGACCGGAAGCGGGTGATTGACGTCACGGCCAGCGTGGACAGCGACGCGGCGAACGCCGGGGCGATCCTGGAAGACCTGAAGAAGGGCGTGCTCGCCGACCTCTCCCGGGACTACCCCGGCCTCACCTTCGACCTGGAGGGGGAGGAGGGGGAGCGCCGCGAGGCCATGGAGAGCATGGTCCAGGGCTTCCTCCTGGCGCTGGTGGCCATCTTCGCCCTCCTCGCCATCCCCTTCCGCAGCTACAGCCAGCCGCTCCTCATCATGGCTGCCATCCCCTTCGGTCTGGTCGGCGCGGTCCTGGGCCACCTGCTGATGGGGTACAAGCTGAGCATCCTGAGCATCTTCGGGGTGGTGGCGCTCTCCGGCGTGGTGGTCAACGACTCCCTGCTGCTCATCGACCGGGCCAACCTGGGCCGCAGGGAGGGCGCCGA
>CAZGRT010000180.1:0-2194 GCA_964528225.1 uncultured Thermodesulfobacteriota bacterium
TCCTGTTCTCCCCCTTCCACGACCTGTCGGAGATGGGGCGGGTGGCGCGGGTTCTCCAAGGGGGGGCCCTCTACCGCTTGGGGCGCCACGCGGACGCCGTGGAGCTGTGGCGGGGGGTGGCGGCGCAGGAGGCCCCCGGAGCCCTGGTGTTGGCCTCGCTCGCGGCGGTCCAGGTGCAGCTGGGAGCCACCGAGCCCCTCGGGGCGCCGCAGAATTCGGCCGCGGCCGCCGTGGCTGCCTCGCTCGCCGTGGCCGCGGGGGTGGAGGGAGCGAAAGGGGCCGAGGCGGTGGTCTCGCTGCACGCGGCCCGGGAGGCCGCGGTGGGCCAGAGAGCGGCCGAGGTCTATCGGGGCGCCCGGGACGGCCGCCGCGCGGCCGATCTGCTCGAGAGGCTGCACGTCAAGTCGACGGGGTACCGGGCGAGCTTCGTGAACCCGCCGGACTACCTGGTGGACCTCGCCCGTTCCTACGCCGCGGCGGGCGAGTACGCCCCCGCCGTTGCCGTGATGTTCGAACTGGCCGGGGAATACCCCTCGCTCCGTTTCGGCTACGAGAGCCTCAAGCGGCTGTACGCGTCCCGCACCGGCGGCGACGCCCCGCCGCGCTGAGGGCGTCTGTCTGCTGGGTGCGCGTGGAAAGGATCGGGCTCATCATGCGTGGAGTCATCTTGATGACGCTGGTTGCGGCGTCGCTCGCGGCGCCGGCTGCGGCTGGCCTCCGGTACGCGGAGGCGACCGGCCCCTCTACCCTCAACCCGTTCCTGGTGAGGGACATGCCGAGTCTGCGGGCCTCCGAGCTCGTCTACGAGGGTCTCGTGTCCCCGGCCGAGGGGGGAGAGGTCAAGCCGGCCCTGGCCGAGTCGTGGGAACTCGCGGCCGACGGGACGGCGGTGACCTTCCGGCTGAAGCGGGGGGTGACCTGGCACGACGGCACCCCGTTCACCGCGAAGGACGTCGTCTTCACGGTGCGGGCGGGGAAGGATCAGCGCAGCCCCCCCGGCCTGCGCTCCCAGTTCGTGGCCTTCTCGCGGGCGGAGGCTTCCGGCGACCACGAGGTTCGCGTGGTGTTCGAACGCCGCGTGCTCAACCCGCTGCTCCACTTCGACTTCAAGATCCTGCCGGCCCATCTCTTCCCCCAGGGGTTCGTGGACCCGGACGCGCGGCCGTCCTTCGTGGGAACGGGCCCCTTCCGCTTCCGCGAGTGGGCGCCTTCCGGGGAGGTTCGCTTCGAGGCCTACGATCGGTACTACCGCAAGGCGGAACCGGGCATTCGCGATGCCGAGGTGACCGCCGTGCCGGACGACAACATCCGCAACGAACTGATCCGCTACGGGGCCATCGACCTGATCCCCCAGGTCCGCCCCCGCGACATCCCCGCCATGGAGGAGCTCAGCGGCGTGCGCCTGTACCCCTACAGCACGCTCTCCTACAGCTTCCTGGGGCTGAACTTCCGCACCGCGGCCCTGCGCAGCCCGGGGGTCCGCCGGGCCCTTGCCATGGGACTGAATCGGGAGGAAATGCTCAAGGCCCACTACGGGAACCGGGGGACGCTGGTCTCGGGGCCCTTTCCCCCGGCGTCTTGGGCGTACAACTTCGACGTGAAGCCGACGGCCTACGAGGCCAAGGCTGCGGCGGCGGCCCTGGACGAGGCCGGGGCGGAGGATTCCGACGGGGACGGCGTGCGGGAGTGGGAGGGCGAGCCGCTGGTGCTCCGGCTCGTGTCGCTGGCCCAGAACGAGGCGCAGAAGGCGGTGGTGCTCGACATCCAGCAGCAGCTGAAGAACCTCAAGATCAAGGTGGAGGTCCGCTTCCTCGAGCCCATGGTGTGGAAGAAGACCGTCTTCGACGATCACGCGTTCGACCTGGTCCTGGCCGAGTGGACCTTCGACAACAGCGTGAACATCTACTCGCTCTTCCACTCCACCGAAGCGGGGCCGGGCCGGAACAACCTGGGCGGGTACGCGAACGCCGAGGTCGACCGGCTCCTCGAGGAGAGCCGCACGGCCCCCAACTCCGAGGCGCTGCGGGCGATCTACGGTGAGCTGCACCGGGTCCTCCACGAGGATCTGCCGTACGTCTTCCTGTGGAGTCTGCACCGCTACGCGGTGGTCTCGAGCCGCATCGAGAACGTCCGGCTCCACCCCTTCTACTTCTTCAGCTACGTGGGGTCCTGGAAGGAGAAGTGAGCCCCGCAC
>CAZGRT010000181.1:0-2598 GCA_964528225.1 uncultured Thermodesulfobacteriota bacterium
ACCCGGGCGTGCTCTCCGTGGCGAACCTCCGGGAGGCCTGCCTGGAGAACGCCCGAGGGGAGGGCGTCGGGGACGCCGCGGCCCGCGCCCTGCTGGCCCAGGCCGTGCGCGAGGCCTGGTACGGCGGCTTCGCCCCGGTGACGAGGGAGACCGTGGAGCGCACGGCCCTGGTGGTGGGGGGCGGGGCCTCCGGGATGGCCACGGCGCTCCGGCTGGCGGACCTCGGGCACTCGGTGCACCTGGTGGAGAAGGAAGCCGCACTCGGCGGGAACCTGCGCACGGCGCGCTACACGGTGAAGGGGGGCGCGCCGGGCGAACTCCTGGGGACGCTGGAGACCCGGATCAAGGACCACCCCGGCGTGCGCGTCTACACCGGTGCCAGGGTGGGATCGGCCCAGGGCCGCCTGGGGGCCTTCCGCACCGAGGTGGAGACCCGGGACGGCCCGGTGGAGGTGCTCCACGGCGCGGTGGCCCTGGCCACGGGCGCGGGCGAGGTGAAGCCCGCGAGCTACGGCTACGGCCGGAGCCCCAAGGTGGTCACCCAGAAGGAACTCGAGCAGCGGCTCGCCGAGGGCAAGCTCTCCGGCGGGAAGGTCGTGATGATCCAGTGCGTGGAGTCCCGGGAGGAGGCGGAGGGATGCCGGCCCTACTGCTCCCGCGTGTGCTGCACCCACGCCGTGAAGAACGCGCTGAGGCTCCTCGACGCCAACCCGGCCGCCGAGGTGACCGTGCTCTACCGGGATCTGAGGACCTACGGGGCCTTCGAGCACTTCTACCGGGAGGCCCGCGACCGCGGGGTGGCCTTCGTGCCCTTCGCCCTGGCGCACCGGCCCGCCGTGGAGGCCCAGGGGGACGCGGTGACGGTGCGCTACCTCGACCCGGCCCTGGGGCGGGAGGTGACCGAGACGCCGGACTGGCTCGTGCTCTCCGCGGGCATGGCCCCGGACGCCGAGGGCAACCGCAGGCTGGCCGACGCCTACGGGCTCGAGGTGGACGCCCACGGTTTCTTCGTGGAGAAGAACCCCAAGGCCGCCACCACCGACTTCGCGAAGAAGGGCGTGTACATGGCCGGGCTCTGCCACGCCCCCAAGCACATCGAGGAGAGCCTGGCCCAGGCGGGCGCGGCCGCGGCCCGGTGCTCCGCGCTCCTGGCCCGGGGCGCCCGGCGGTCGCTGGAGAAGGCCTCCTACGTGGTTGAGAAGATCTGCTCGCGCTGCGGGGTGTGCGTGGACGTGTGCCCCTACGGCGCCCGGAGCCTCGACCTCGTGGAGAAGAACGTCGCGGTCGTGGACGCGCTGCTGTGCGAGGCCTGCGGGGCCTGCACCATGGCGTGCCCGAACAAGGCCGCCCAGCAGTACGGCTCCGCGCCCAAGCAAGTGCTGATGGGATTGGACGAACTGCTCGGCTGAGAGCCGAGCAGCCGGCAGCTGGGCGGCTGGGCCGCCAGGTTGCGTTACACGGCTTGATGATCGGGCCGCCTGGCCGCCCAGCCGCCTGGCCGCCCAGCCAAACCGAAGGTGAGACATGGCCGAAGCAGCAGCCAAGGCAGCACAGAACTTCGAGCCCCGCATCGTGGCGTTCCTCTGCCACTGGTGCACCTACACCGGGGCGGACCTGGCCGGCACCACCCGGCAGCAGTACCCGTCGAACATCCGGGTGGTGCACCTCATGTGCTCCGGCGCCATGGACGTGGTCTACGCCCTCAAGGCCCTGATGGACGGGGCGGACGGCGTGCTCATCGGCGGGTGCCACCCGGGCGACTGCCACTACCAGTCGGGCAACTTCAAGGCCCGGCGGCGGGTGGCGATCCTCCGCAACGTGCTCTCGCAGCTCGGCATCCCCGAGGAGCGGGTGTGGCTGCGGTGGATCAGCGCGAGCGAGGGGCGGCTCTTCGCCAAGACCGTCACCGAGATGACCGACGCCATCCGCGCGATGGGGCCCTGCGAGTTCAAGGAGCACTGGGACGTTTGATGGGGAGCGCTCAGCTGCCAGCGGTCAGCTGTCAGCGAGCGACGCCTCCTTCCCGTATTGGCTGATAGCGGACTGCTGATCGCTGATCGCTGCAACGAGGAAACGATGAAGAAAGGCCTCCTGAAGACCGACGGCGCCCCGCTCCAGGCGGTGGAGGCGCTCCTCAAGGGCCTGCTGGAGAAGGGCGTGGTGGACGAGGTGCTCGTCCCGGCCCGCACCGGGGGCGGCACCACGATGCTCAGCCTCTTCGCCGGCGGCGAACTCCTGGCGGGAGCCAACCCGTGGTCTCCGGTCATGCCGGTGCAGGGAGCCCGGGCGGTGCAGAACCTCACCTTCACCGACCCCGGCCGGCGGGTGGCCGTGGTGCTCCGGCCCTGCGAGGCCCGGGCCGCGGTGGAGTTGATCAAGCTCAAGCAGATCACCCAGGTGGCGCGCAGCTCACCCTCGTTGTAAGCCACCGGACTGAAGAAGCCCCAGATCGTGAACAGGTCGAACCACGGCTGGTACCGCCGCGCCGTGCCCTCCAGGAACAGCCGCGAGCGCAGCAGCGGCGCCACCGCCCGCAGATGCGCCTTGCCGATCCTGTCGAAGGCGACGTCGTAGTCCACCGCACCCTCGATCCGCACC
>CAZGRT010000182.1:0-9173 GCA_964528225.1 uncultured Thermodesulfobacteriota bacterium
TACGCCCTGCGCTCCCGCACCGCCGCCTGACCGAGCACAGCAGATCCTTCAACCGGCGGACACTTCATTTGCTACAAACCACCGGACAGTTCACTTGCTCCCAACAGCGCCCTTCACCGACATTTCCCACGACCCGCCCAGAAGGTCCGCGAGGGCCACCGGCCGGAGCCTCGGTCCTTGCACGGAAGGCTCACGCGACCTGTGGGGGGTCAGTGGATCAGATCGCCGAGCCGGCCAAGGCGTGGCCGGAAGTTCTCGGAATCCCAGGACCAGTAGATGACGAACGCCTTGCCCTTGATCCGCGCGTCCTCCACGAATCCCCAGAAGCGACTGTCGTAGCTTCGGTCGCGGTTGTCTCCCATGACGAAATACTGCCCCGGGGGCACCTCCACCGGGCCGAAGTTGTCTCGGCGCTCGAAGCCTCCCGGCAACGTGGCACGGTCTACGTGTACCCCCCAGGGGTCCTCGATAGGGGCGCCGTTGACGAACACCTTCTTGTCCCTCACCTCGACCCGATCACCGGGGACGCCGATCACCCGCTTGATGAAGTCCTTCGAGTCGTCCACGGGGTAGGCGAAGACGACGATGTCCCCGCGCTTCGGGGCTCGGATTCGAAGGACCCGATCATCCGTGTACGGGATGCGGACCCCGTAGAGGAACTTCGCCACCAGGAGGTGGTCCCCGATCTGGAGCGTCGGAAGCATGGAGCCCGAGGGGATCTTGAAGGCTTGGACGACGGCGCCCCGGATCGCGATGGCCAGGAGGATGGCCACGACCAGGGCTTCCCCGTACTCCACCAGCTTCCCCGTCCTCGGCAGGGCCCCCTTTGCCACCCCGACGCCTGCGACCCCGGACACCGCGAAGAAGCCCACGAGAAGCCAGCTGACCTTCTGGTACTCGGGGATCGACAACAGCACGTTCAATGACGCGAGGGAGGCCCCGAGGACAGTCAACGCCACCCCTCCCCAGAGGTAGTTCCGGCGCTTCCGCTCCGCGAAACCCGCTTCCTGCCCGCTCATCACCACCTGCCCCGAGCGTTCCGACACGCTCTCGCCAAACGCTTCCGCACACCGCCCCCGCCCCTCGCCCCCAGTCTCCGCCGTCGCATTCGTGCCGGAAGGCCGGCCCGGGCGAGAGGGCGCGCAGTGTAGCACAGGGAAGGGGTAGAATGTACGTGAAGGCGGCTTTGACAGGTTCGGAGGCCCGGTGCTATCAAGAGCCTCCCCCTCGGCAGGCGCGGGTGGAGGTCGACGCCACGACCCCGTGATGCTCGAGTGGCGGCGAACCGGGCTACACGACGACCATGACCAGCGGGAGCCGGCGACGGTGCGACCCCAAGCCGCTCCGGAGGAAGAAGATGAAGATCGCGATCAGCGGTAAAGGCGGCGTCGGCAAGACCACCTTGGCTGGTTGTCTTGCCCGCATGCTGTCGGACATGGGCCAGAGGGTTCTCGCCATCGACGCCGACCCGGACTCGAACCTCCCGTCCGCCGTGGGGATCCCCGCCTCGGAACTGGCAGCGATCCGGCCGCTGGCCCAGATGCGCGATCTGGTGGCCGAACGCACCGGGGCGCAGCCCGGCACCTTTGGCGGCATGTTCAAGCTGAACCCCAAGGTCGACGACATCCCGGATGCCTACAGCGTCACGCGGGATCGCATCAAGCTCCTCACCCTGGGCACGGTGCCGAAGGGAGGAGGCGGATGCCTGTGCCCCGAGGGCACCCTGCTACGGGGTCTCATGCGCCACCTGATGGTCCAGCGGGGCGAGACAGTGATTGTGGACATGGAGGCCGGCCTGGAGCACCTCGCCCGGGGAAGCACCGAGGGAATGGACGCCTTCCTGGTCGTCCTGGAACCAGGCCAGCGTGCGATCCAGACGGCACACCAGATCCGCCGACTCGCGGCGGACCTGGGCGTGAAGCGGGTGTTCGCCGTGGGCAACAAGGTCTCCGATCAGGCGGACCGCGACATCATCCGGGAGGGCGTGGCTCCGATCCCCGTGCTCGGCCACCTCTCGCTCCGGGAAACCGTTCGGGAGGCGGACCGCAAGGGGCTGAGTCCCTACGACCTGGACGAAGGGTTGCGGGAGGAGGTCCGCACCGTCTACGACCGCCTGTTGGAGGAAATCGACGGAGCCTGAGCCTCCGGATCGGGAGAGGATTTCGCGAGGATCCTGCGGGCGGAGCGAACCCAAGGCGGGGTGCCTGCAGCCTCTCCCGACACCCCCAGAACAGCCATTCGCAGGCGTTCGAAGAGGGGAAGGAGTCCCCGCAGCGCGGGGCTGACTCTCGCCTGTTCGAGGAGTCCGGCGGCCGAACCGACGAAGCTCACCTCTCCCCGCTCGAGGCACAGAACCCCGTCGGCGTCCCTGAGCAAGGAATCGGGCCAGTGGGTCGCCACGACCACGCCGGCACCGGTTTCCGACTGGTACCCCCTCACCTCGGACCACAATCGCGCCGCGCCCTCGGGATCGAGTCCGACCGCGGGCTCGTCCAGGAGAAGGACGGAGGGCCTTCTCGCCAGGACCCCCGCCAGAGCCACCCGGCGCTTCTCCCCGCGACTCAGCCGCGCCAGCCTGTCGTTCCACAGTGCCGTCGGAAGCCCCACGCGAGTTAGGGCCTCGGCAGCCGCCTCCCGGGCCTTCTCCTCGGGGCCGAGGCCCCAGCCAACATCCTCCAAAGGAGAGTTGCCCACGAGCTGCCGCTCGGGGCATTGGAGCAGGATGCCGGAACGGACCGGAGAAAGGGCGGTGGTACCCGTACCCCACTGGATCTCGCCCTCGTCGGGGGCCAGAAGACCGGCGATGCACTCTAGGAGAGTCGTCTTTCCGGCCCCCGGCCGGCCCAGGACGAGGAGAAACTGCCCGGGCCCGAGATCGACGTCGACCCCGCGGACGGCCGCCCTCCGGCCCTCCTCTGAGGAGCCACGGATCACGGTGAGCCCCCGGGCTCGGATCAGGAAGTCATCCACTGCAGGAGTTCACGGAAAGGGGGGAGCGAGGCGCCCTCGGCCTCCACCCCGCGCCGCAGTGCGAGCATCGGTGGGGCTTCCCACGGGGAGATGTCCGAAGAGAAATACCGCTCCGGGCTCCCGTCGAAGGCGACCCGCCCTCCGGCAAGGGCGACGACCCGATCCGCCCAGAGAATCTCCTCCGGCTGGTGCGTCACCTGCAGCACCCCGACCCCCTCGGCTCGAAGGTCCGCGAGGGCGAGCAGCACCGCGTCCCGCTCCCAAGGGCTGAGCATGGAGGTTGCCTCGTCGAGGAGGAGGTGGCTCGCACCGAGAGCCAGGACAGAGGCCAGAGCCAGTTTCTGGGCCTCCCCCCCGGACAGGGCGTGGACCGGCGCCTCCCGGAGCTCCCACAAACCGAGACACCGAAGGGTCGCCTCCACCACGGCCCGGATCTCGTGCGCCGGCAGGCCACGGGTCTCCAGCCCGAAGGCGACGTCGTCCTCGACGACCGGGCAGATCCCCTGATCCTCGGGGTTCGCGAAGACCAGGCCCACCCTCGGGTCCAGACCGGCCAGAGGGCGGCCCTCGAGGGTTACGCGCCCCTCGCACAGGGGAAGGACCCCCTTGAGTGCCAGGAGCAGGGTCGTCTTCCCGGAACCGTTGGGTCCCACGAGGGCGACGTGCTCTCCCGGTGAGAGGGACAGATCGATGCGGTGCAGCACCTCGACGCCCCCGCGTCGCACCGAAACACCCGCGGCCCCGAGGAGCGCTCGACGGAAGACGCAAGAGAGGGGCAGGGTCTCGCCCCTGCCCCTCTCCGAAGATCCCCTGAAGCGGCCGTCGATCAGGACTTGCTCCCCTCGCCCTTCGCCTCCGGCGCCGCAGCCGCCGCGGTCTCCGCCGAACCGGCTCCCGACGGATACGCCTCCTGGACCAGTTCCACGAGGCTCATGGGGGCGTTGTCACCCCGCCGGGACCCGAGCTTCACGATGCGGGTGTACCCGCCCGGGCGGTTCGCGTAGCGAGGGGACAACTCGGCGAAGAGCTTGGCCACCACCGTCTTGCTGCGCACGTAGGCGAGAGCCTGCCGGCGGGCGTGGAGGTCGCCCCGCTTCCCGAGCGTGATCAGCTTCTCCGCGACCCGTCGAACCTCGCGGGCCTTGGCATCCGTCGTCTGCACCCTCTCGTGCTCGAACAGAGAGGTCACCATGTTTCGGAACATGGCCTTGCGGTGGCTAGAGTTCCGCCCCAGCTGTCGGCCGGTCTTTCGGTGGCGCATCCTCGTTCCTTTCCCTCTGGGCTAGGCTTCCTCTTCCTCCGTCGTTTCCTCCGGAGCACTCCAGCCCGGCAACTCCATGCCCAGGTGGAGATTCATCGTGGCCAGGATGTCCTTGATCTCGTTGAGCGACTTGCGCCCGAAGTTCTTCGTCTTGAGCATCTCCGCGTCGGTCTTCCCCACCAGTTCACCGATGTAGCGGATATTCGCGGCCTTCAGGCAGTTCGCAGCACGCACCGACAGTTCCAGTTCACTCACCTTCCGGTCGAGGTTCGGGTTGTAGGTGAACGTCTGCTGCTCGTCGGTCGGCAAGTCCTCCGCGTCCTCGTCGAAATTGATGAAGACCTGCACCTGATCCTTGAGGATCTTTGCCCCGTAGGCCAAGGCATCCTGCGGCTTCACGCTCCCGTCGGTCCAGATCTCCAGGATGAGCTTGTCGTAGTCCGTGCGCTGCCCCACGCGAGCCTGTTCGACGCGGACATTCACCTTCTCGATGGGGCTGTAGATCGCGTCCAGCGCGATCCACCCGATGGGAGTGTCTTCGTCCTTGTTCCTCTCCGACGGGACGTAGCCCTTCCCCACCCTCACGACCAGTTCGGCGTCCAACTTCGAACCCTCCGACAGCGTCGCGATGTGGTGGTCCCCGTTGAGGATCTCCACGGTCGTGCCGGTCTCGATGTCCCGGGCACGCACCTCGCACGGCCCGGTCTTGACCACCCGCAGCCGCTTGGGCTTGTCGGTGTGCGCTTTGAGACGGACCTCCTTGAGGTTCATGATGATCTCGCTGACGTCCTCCTTGACGCCCGGGATCGTGGCGAACTCGTGGGGAACCCCGTCCAGCTTGACCTGGCAGATGGCGGCCCCCTGGAGGCTCGAAAGCAGCACCCTGCGCAACGCGTTCCCCAGGGTCGTCCCGAAGCCTCGCTCCAGGGGCTCGGCGACGAACTTTCCGTAGTTCGGAGTCTGCCCGTCGTCCCCCGCTTCGATCCGCCTGGGCTTGATCAGTTCACGCCAGTTTCTCTCTTGCACCGTAGACACCCTCCGCCGGTGGCACAGCCACCGGAGCTTACTTCGAGTAAAGCTCCACGATCAGGTGTTCCTCGATCGGCATCGTGATTTCCTCGCGCACCGGCAGTTCCTTGACCACGCCCTGGAACGCCGCCGCGTCCACCTCGAGCCACCGCGGCGCTCCGCGGCTCTCCAGGTTCTGCAGGCCCGACAGGATCGCGGGTACCTTGCGGCTCTTCTCACGGACCGAGACCGTATCGCCGGGCCGGGTCAGGTACGACGGGATGTCGACCTTGCGACCGTTGACCATGAAGTGCCCATGGCGCACCAGGTGACGCGCCTCGGAACGCGAGTTCGCGAACCCCATCCGGTAGGCCATGTTGTCGAGGCGCGACTCCAGCAACTGAAGCAACCGGAGGCCCGTCACTCCCTTGGAGCGGTTGGCCTCGGCGAAGTACAACCGGAACTGACGCTCCTGCAGGCCGTAGATCCGCCGCACCTTCTGCTTCTCGCGAAGCTGGCGCCCGTAATCCGAGACCTTCATCCTTCCCTGCCCATGCTGCCCCGGGGGGTAGTTGCGGCGCTCCACGGCGCACTTGTCGGTGTAGCAGCGGTCGCCTTTGAGGAAGAGCTTCATTCGCTCCCGGCGACACAGGCGGCAGACGGCTCCTCGATACCTTGCCAAGGTGGTACCTCCTCTACGTTTCTCTTAGACGCGGCGCCGCTTCGGCGGCCGGCACCCGTTGTGCGGAATCGGCGTGACGTCCTTGATCGCCGTGAGCGTCAGCCCGGCGGCGTGGAGGGCCCGAACCGCGGCCTCCCGTCCGGAGCCCGGCCCCTTCACGTAGACGACCACGCTTCGCATGCCGTGCTCCATGGCCTTCTCCGCGGCGTCCTTGCCGGCCAACTGGGCCGCGAAGGGCGTGCTCTTCCGGGACCCCTTGAAGCCGGCGGACCCGGCGTTGGACCAGGAGATGGTGTTGCCACTCAGATCCGTGATGGTCACCACCGTGTTGTTGAACGTGCTGCGCACGTGGGCGACACCCTCCCGGACGTTCTTCTTGACCTTCTTGACCCTTCGGGCACTGGACCGCTTAGCCATGAATCCTCCGATGCTCTCTCAGCAGAGACGACCTCAACGTCGCCGCGGCCCCTTACGGGTCCGTGCATTGGTTCTCGTGCGCTGACCGCGCGCGGGGAGTCCCTTCCGGTGGCGAAGGCCCCGATAGCACCCCAGGTCCATCAGGCGCTTCACGTTGGCCAGGACCTCCCGCCGAAGGTCGCCCTCCACCTTGTATTTCTCGTCGATGACCCGTCGGATCTTCTGGAGCTCGTCGTCCGTGAGATCGCCCGCCTTCCGGTTGCGGTCGACTTCGGCCTCCGACAGGATCTTGCACGACGACGAGCGTCCGATCCCGAAGATATAGGTAAGAGCCACCTCGATCCGCTTGGTGCGCGGCAGGTCGACACCTGCGATTCTGGCCACTGCGTAACCTCCTCTGTCCTGGGCCTCAACCCTGACGCTGTTTGTGGCGGGGATTGTCGCAAATGATGCGCACCACGCCCTTGCGCCGGATGATCTTGCACTTGTCGCACATCTTCTTTACGGACGGCCGAACTTTCATGATCTGCTCCTGGGCGGACGAACGCCGCTCACTTCTTCCGGTAGGTGATCCGGCCCCGGGTCAGGTCGTAGGGCGAGAGTTCCACCGTCACGCGGTCCCCCGGGAGGATTCGGATGAAGAACTTCCTCATCTTTCCCGAGACGTGGGCCAGCACCCTGTGCCCGTTGTCGAGTTCCACCCGAAACATGGCGTTGGGAAGGGGCTCCAGCACGGTGCCTTCAACCTCTATGGCCTCCTCTTTCGCCATGATCTCCTCGCTCAGTCCAGTCGGCTCAGCACGACCGGCCCGTGCTCCGTGATGGCCACGCTGTGCTCCGCGTGCGCTGCGAAACTCCCATCCCTCGTCCGGGCCGTCCAGCCGTCGGCGTCCACGGTGATTCCCGGCATCCCGTCGTTGATCATCGGCTCGATCGCCAGCACCATTCCGGGCCTGAGCCTGACGCCAGTTCCGGGCTTGCCGCAGTTGGGAACCTGCGGTTCCTCGTGGAGGGAGCGACCAATCCCGTGGCCCACGAACTCGCGCACCACCGTCATCCCCGCCCCTTCGACGACGGTCTGGATCGCGCTGGACAGATCTCCCAGCCTGCGCCCCGGCCGGGCCTCCCGAATCCCGGCTTCCAGGGCCTCCTCGGCTACCCGGATGAGCCGTTCCACCCTCGGGGACCCGCTGCCTACCGCCACGCTCAACGCCGCGTCGCCGTAGAACCCCTCGTGGCAGACCCCGAAGTCGACGCTGAGCAGGTCGCCGTCCCGCAGAGTGCGACGCGGGCTCGGGATCCCATGCACCACCTCGTCGTTCACCGAGGTGCACAGGCAGCAGGGGTAGGGCTTCCCCTGCGGATTGGCGACGCCCTTGAAGGCCGCCGTGAGCCCCCGGCGCTTGACCTCTTCCGCCGCGAGGTCCTCCAACTCCTGCGTCGAAACCCCGGGGCGGACGTGCCGGCGGACGCGGTCGAGGATCTCGGCGACCGTCCGGTTCACCCGGCGCATCGCCTCGATCTCCTGCGCCGAGCGCAGAACGATCAACCGCCGAGCACCGCCGCGATGCGACCGAAAATCTCTTCCATCGTCCCGATCCCGTCGATGGGACGAAGAAGGCCCGCCTTCTTGTAATACGCGATCAGGGGCTCGGTCTGATCGGCGTAGACTCGCAGGCGCGACCGGATGGTCTCCTCCTGGTCGTCGTCTCGCTGGTACAGGACCCCGCCGCACTTGTCGCAAACCCCGTCCTTCTTCGGGGGGCCGAACTTCACGTGGTACATGGCGCTGCAGGCCTTGCAGGTGCGCCGCCCCGACAGTCGCCCCACCAGTTCCTCGGAGGGAACCTCGATGGAGATGACGTGGTCGAGGGCCTTGCCGCCGCGGGCGACCACGCCCTGCAACGCGTCGGCCTGGGCCACGGTGCGGGGAAACCCGTCCAGAATATACCCCTTCTGGCAGTCTGCCGCCTGGAGCCGCTCCTCGATGATCCCGATGACGACGGAATCCGGCACCAGCTTGCCCGCGTCCATGAAGGTCTTGGCCTTCTTTCCCAGTTCGGTGCCCTCTCGAAGCGCCGCCCGGAGGATGTCGCCGGTGGAGATCTGCGGAATGCCGTACTTCTCCACCATCCGCGTAGCCTGGGTTCCCTTGCCCGCCCCGGGGGGGCCCAACAGGATCAGCCGCATCATGCCCTCCCTTCCGGTCTACCGACGTCCACGGAAGCGCTTCGCGCCCATCAACCCCTCGTAGTGACGGGTGATCAGGTGGGTCTCGATCTGCGCCACGGTATCCAGCGCGACGCCGACCACGATCAGCAACCCGGTTCCGCCGAAGTAGAACGGGACACCGAAGCGGCTGATCAGGATCGTGGGCAGCACGCAGATGAAGCTCACGTACAGGGCTCCCCAGAACGTCAGCCGGGAGAGAACCTTGTCGATGTACTCGGCGGTCCTCTGACCGGGGCGGATGCCCGGAATGTATCCACCGTACTTCTTCATGTTGTCCGCCACGTCCACCGGGTTGAACGTGACCGCCGTGTAGAAGTAGCAGAAGAAGAAGATCAGGATCACGTAGAGCAGATCGTGGAGCCACTGCCCGGGAGACAGCCACCCCACGGCCGTCTGAACCCAGGGATGGTCGATGAACTGCCCCACCGTCGTCGGGAACATGAGCAGCGACGAGGCGAAGATCGGCGGGATCACGCCGGCCGTGTTCACCTTCAGCGGGAGGTGCGTGCTCTGCCCCCCGTAGACCTTCCGCCCCACCACCCGCTTGGCGTACTGGACCGGGATCCGGCGGTGGGCGCGCTCCACCCACACGATGAAGAACAC
>CAZGRT010000183.1:0-26626 GCA_964528225.1 uncultured Thermodesulfobacteriota bacterium
GTCTGGATCTTGTTCGCGTCGACGATGACGCAGATGTTGTTCACGCGCTGGAACGCCGTGGTCTGCAGGGACTCCCAGATCTGCCCCTCCTGGAGCTCCCCGTCGCCGGTCATGACGAACACCCGTCCCCCGGCGCCCTTCATCGCCTTGGCCAGCGCGATGCCCTTGGCCTTGGAGATCCCCATGCCCAGGGACCCCGAGTTGGCCTCGACCCCGGGGATGCTCAGGTCGGGGTGGCCGTGGGTGCCGCCCAGGCGCCGCAGGTTGACGAACATCTCCTTCGGGATCAGCCCCAGGGCGTAGAAGACCGCGTACTGGCCGGGGGCGTCGTGGCCCTTCGACGAGAAGTACACGTCGCGGTCGGGGCTGTCCACGCCCACCTCGAGGGTGTTCATCTCGGACCAGTACAGGTGGGTCGCGACGTCCAGGCAGCTGAAGCTCGACCCCAGGTGCCCCGAGCCCGCCTTCTTGACCGTGGCGAGGGCGTTGGCGCGGCACATGTCCGCGAAGAGGCCGAGCCGCTCGTACCGGTCGGCGACCGCGTCGCGGAGGCGTTCGAACTCCTCGCGGGGGATCAGGCGGATCTCGATCATGGCAGTGTCGTCTCCCTGGTGGGGTAGGGGGATTGGGGAACGCTCGGCAGGCGCGCCTCGCCGGAGGCGACCAGCCGCTCGGCGAGGGCCCAGTCCGGGGGTCGGTTCACGTCGAAGCCCTCGTGGCCCTCGGTGAAGAAGGGCATGACCACGTTGCCGGCGATGGTGCGGCCCTCGAACACGACGCGGGTCCTGGCGATCTCGAGGCTCGCGTTCTGGACGTAGACCTCTGGCAGGGCCTGGTACTGGCTGCTGTGCCAGGGCTGATCGGCAGGGGAGAGGGGCAGGAGCGGCATCATCCGCTCTCCCCGCACCACCCACATCTTGCCCGGGTGCTGCGCGCACTTCTCCACGGCCCGCAGCGAGTCCACGCCCTCCGCGGCGGAGAACGCGTCCCACGCCCGGCGGATGGTCTCGGGGAGCCGGAAGGGGCTCGTGGGGCGCAGGATCGAGAAGCAGTCGTAGCGCCGCCCGGCGTCCCGCAGGCGCCGGAGCGTGTACTCCACCCACTCGATGTCCGGCGACACGTCCCCGGCGAGTTCCGGCGGCCGGGGGAAGGGGACCTCCGCCCCGTAGTGGCGGGCGATGGCCGCGTACTCCTCGGAGTCGGTGGAGACGACGACGTCCCGGAAGACGCCGCTCCCGAGCGCCGCCGCCACCGTGTACGCCATCACCGGGTGCCCCGCCAGGGGCAGGATGTTCTTGTCCCGCACGCGCTTGGAGCCCGCACGGGCGGGGATGAGGGCGACGGCGGTCATCCGGCTACGCCGCCCCGGGGTCGACGACGATGTACACGTCCTTGATCTCGGAGTACACGTCCAGGGCCTCGGTGCCCGGCTCCCGGGTCCCGTTGCCCGACTGCTTGAGCCCCCCGAAGGGCATGTGCGGCTCGCTCCCGTACGTGCCCGCGTTGACCACGGCCACGCCGGTCTGGACCTTCTGGGTGAACTCCATCGCCCGGTGGACGTTGCGGGTGTGGATGCAGGCGGTGAGCCCGTAGGGGGAGTCGTTGGCCAGGGCCAGGGCCTCCGCGAAGCCCGCCACCCGGTACAGGCAGGTGACGGGTCCGAAGACCTCGGTCCGGGAGATCTCGTCGTCGGGGCTCACGTTCTCGATCACGGTGGGGGCCATATAGTAGCCGCCCTCGTGGGCGCCGCCGGTGAGCCGGTGCCCGCCGACGAGCACCTTCGCTCCCCGCTGCCGGGCGGCGTCCACCGCGGCCACCATGTTCCCCAGCTGCCTCTCGTTGATCACCGGCCCGAGGTCGTCGTCGTCGGTGGGGCCCACGCGGAGCTTCCGGGTGCGGTCCACCAGGGCGTCCCGGAAGCGCTCGTAGACGGCGTCGAAGACGATGAGGCGGCTGCCCGCCGCGCACCGCTGGCCCGCGTTGCTGAAGGCCGAGAGCGCCGCCCAGTGGACGGCGTTGTCGAGGTCGGCGTCGTCGCACACCACGAGGGGGTTCTTGCCCCCGAGCTCGAGGGAGACCTTCGCCAGGCGCTGGGCTCCCGCGACCGCGATCCGGCGGCCGACCGCGGTGGACCCCGTGAAGCTGATCAGGTCCACGTCGGCGTCGGCCACCAGCGGGGCCCCGGCCTCCTCGCCGTACCCCTGCACGATGTTCAGCACCCCGGCGGGCAGGCCGACCTCGTGGGCGATCCGGCCGAACAGCCAGGCGGTGCCCGGGGTGTCCTCGGCGGCCTTGAGGATGGCGGCGTTGCCGCACACGAGCGCGGGGAAGACCTTCCACGCCACGTTCGCGATCGGGGTGTTCGCCGCCACGATGAGGCCCGCCACGCCCACGGGCTGCCGGATCGTCATGGCGGACTTGTTCTGGGCCGCGCTCGTCGTCGTGCGGCCGTAGAGCCGGCGGCCCTCCCCGGCCATGAAGACCCCCTGGGCGACGGCCCCGCCGACCTCGCCCAGCGCCGCCTTGTGGGCCATGCCGGTCTCCGCCGCGACCCCGGCCGCCATCTCCTCCCGCCGGCTCCGCAGCGCCTGGGCGATGTCGAGGAGGAGGTCGCCCCGCTGCACGGCGGGCAGCGCCGCCCACGCCGGCTGGGCGCGGCGGGCCGCGGCCACCGCCTTCGCGACGTCCTCCCCGTCGGAGCGGGCGACCCGCAGGATCTCCCGGCCGGTGGCCGGGGCGTGCTTGGGCAGCGTCCTCCCCCCCGCGGCGGCGCACTCCCGGCCGTCGATCCAGTTCGGGACGGTCTCCGGCAAAACGTTCGGTCTCATCGTGCCGTCTCGCTCCTTCCCGGGCTCACCACGCCGTGAATCCCCCGTCCACGACGAGTTCGGTGCCGGTCACGTAAGAGGACGCGGAGGACGCCAGGAAGAGCAGGGGCCCCCAGAGGTCCTCCTCCACGGCCATCCGCCCCATGGGGACGCGGGCGCAGAACTTCCTCCGGAACTCGTCGTCCTGGCCCCCGAGGACACCCCCGGGGGACAGGGCGTTCACCCGCACCCCGGCCGGCCCCCAGTGGGTGGCGAGGTAGCGGGTGAGGTTCACCAGCGCCGCCTTCGAGGCCCCGTAGGCCGGGGCCTTGAGGAAGGGCGGGTCCATCGGGATGTGGTCGTAGAACCGCGCGTCCGGGGAAATGCTCGCGTACAGCGAGCCGATGTTGATGATGGAGCCGCGGCCGGCCTTCACCATGCGGGAGCCGAACACCTGGGCCACCAGGAAGGCGCCGAGGGCGTTCACCTCCAGCACGAGCCGGTTCTCCTCGTAGGGGATGTCCTCGAGCCGGGTCCCGCCGCCCTTCTTCATCGGGGGGCTGTCGATGCCGGCGTTGTTCACCAGGATGGAGGCGGCCCCGAGGGTTTCCTCGCACTCCCGGCGCGCCTCTTCCAGGGCGGCCCGGTCGCGGATGTCGGCGAATACGATCCGGAGGCGCTCCGCGCCCCAGCGCTCCCGCAGGGCCTCGACGCGCTCGGGCACGGCCGCGCCGGGGCGGTCGAGGGCCAGGACCGACGCGCCGGCCTCGAGGAGCGCCGCGCACCACACCGGGCCGAGCTTGCCCAGGGCCCCGGTGACGACCGCCGTCTCCCCCCCCAGGTCGAAGAGCGGGGTCACGCCGGCCTCGCCGCCGAGCTCTTCCCCCCGTTGAGGATGTCGAAGGTGATGTTGTCGTCCTCCGCCAGGGGCTTCGCGACCACGCGGCCGAGGACCTTGTCGAGCTCGTAGGGCGCAAGGCCGTCGCCCGGGGACTTGAGGGTCACGTCCTCGCGGGTCAGGGCGTGCCCCGCGGGGAGGTCCCGGGCCGCGACGAGCTTCTTGCCCATCTTCACCATCGGGTTCACTTCGCTCTCGTAGACGCGCTTGATGCCGTCCCCCATGGCGACCCGCACCCGGCGCAGGTCGCGCACCAGCTTCTGGAAGCCGATGGGCTCGAGGGAGAAGGCGTGGTCGGTGCCCTTCCACGTGTGCTTCATGGTGAAGTGCTTCTCCACCACCCGGGCGCCGAGCATGTAGGCCGCCACGGACATGGCGATCCCGTTGTCGTGGGACGACAGGCCCACAACGGTGTCCGGGAAGCGCTCGCGGAAGGTGGTGATGACGCGGAGGTTCAGCTCCTCGAATGCGCAGGGGTAGCCCGCGGTGCACTGCAGGATGCAAAGCTGCGGGTTGATGGGCATGACCGCGTCGTAGGCGCGGTTCACGTCCTCCATCGTGCCCCCGCCGGTGCTCAGGATCATCGGCTTCTTGAACTGGGCGACGTAGGTGAGCAGGGGGATGTTCTTCAGGTCGCCGGAGGCGATCTTGAAGGCCGGGACGTCGAGCTTGGCGAGGAAGTCGGCGCTCGGGAAGTCGAAGGCGGTGGCGAACATCGTGACGCCCAGCTCGCGGGCGTAGTCCCGGAGCTCCTTGTACTCCTCCCAGCCGAACTCCAGGAACTCCCGGTGCTCGCCGTACGTCTTCCCGAAGCTGTTCTCGTGGTCGTACGGCTTCGCGTACATGGCCTTCGTGTACAGGGAGCGGTTGTCCCGCTTCTGGAGCTTGACCGCGTCGGCCCCGCTCTCCTTGGCCACCCGGAACATCTCCATGGCCGTCTCCACGCGGCCCTGGTGGTTGTGGCCCACCTCGGCGATCACGTAGCAGTCGCCGTCGTCCTGGATGACCTTCCCGTCGATGATCAGTTGTCGCATGCGCCTCTCCCTTCAAAGCCTCCTGGGCTTTTCTCGATGTGGGTTCGCAATCCTCGTGGTCGGTCGCCGTCCGCCCGCGGTGCCTCGCTCCGGTCCCCCGGTCGCCTCCGCGAGCCCCTGCGGGGGACGACGCGGGGCTCGGATCACCCGAGCGCCGGGGGCCTGCCGGGGTCCGCTTCGCGGACGCGCTCGAGCAGGTCGCAGATCTCCCGCACCGCCCCGTGCCCTCCGAGGAGTTGGGTTCGGTACAGGGCGAAGGGGACGACGTCCGGGTGGGCGTCGGCCACGACGATGGGCAGGCCGACGGCACGCAGGCACGCCAGGTCGTTGATGTCGTTCCCGACGAAGGCGGTCTGCTCCAGCGTCAGGCCCTTCTGCGCGGTCACCTCCCGGAGGGCGGCGAGCTTGTCCCCGCAGTTCTGGATGCAGGGAAGCTTGAGCTTTCGGGCCCGGGCGGAGACCACCGGGTTCGCCTCGGTGGAGATGATGATCGCTTCCACGCCGAGGCGGGCCAGCTTCTCCAGCCCCAGCCCGTCGCACCGGCAGCAGCGCACCGCCTCCGTGCCGTCCTGGAACACGTAGACCCCGTTGTCGGTGAAGACGCCGTCGAAGTCGAACGCGATCAGCCGCGTCCGGCGCAACCGCTCGAGGAACAGGGACGACGACGGGGGGCAGTTTCCGGTCATGGTCGAAGGGAGCACACCTGGGTCCACGGGTGGATGGGAGCCGCCGGTCGGGGCAGCGGGGAAACCCCGGAAAACCGAACGGCCGAGTGTACCGGGATTCCCCGGACGGTTCAACGGCGCGGTGGACTGCGGCGCGGTGGACTGCGGTCCGGGGTGCGGCCGGGACCCGGGGGAGGGCGGCACGCCGGTCCCGGGGAACGCCTCCCGGGAGGGACGCCCCCCTCGTGGTCCGGCCCGCCGACATCTGCTATCGTCGCGTCGTCTCCGGCGTGGGCCGGAGCGGGACGGCGTCCGCCAAGGGCGAGACGAGCGGAGTGAGGGCCTTGAAGACGGTGGCGATCTGCAACCACAAGGGGGGTTCCGCGAAGACGACGACGGCGGTCAACCTGGCCGCCGCGCTCGGGGAGGCCGGGAGACGGGTCCTCGTGGTGGACCTGGACCCCCAGGCGTCCGCGTCCCGCTGGCTCGGTGCCGACACCTCGGGCCGCGGTCTCTACGAGTGCCTGGTGGGGGAGGGGAGCCTTGCCGAGTTGGTCGAGGCGACCGACGCCCCCGGGGTCTCGGTGGTGGCCTCCTCCGCCATGTTGGCCGGCGTGGAGAAGGCGCTGGCCGGGGAGATCGGGGCCGAGACGGTCCTCCGGCGGAGCCTGGGCCGCATGGCCGAGGAGCTGCGGGGCAGGGCCGCCAAGGCGGACTGGAAGCCGGAGGTGGTGAGCACGGCCGACTTCGTACGCTTCGGGTCCGGCCGGCCGGAGGAGGTCTGGCAGCGCGCGTACCGGGCCGCCGGGGCGGAGGAGCGCGAGAGCATGACCCGGGAGAAGCGGCGGCGGGCCACCGAGCGGGCCAGGGCGACCTGCCCCGACCTGGTGGTCCTCGACTGCCCGCCCGCCATGGGCGCCCTCCAGGTGAACGCCCTGGCAGCGGCGGACGCGGTGGTGGTGCCGGTGGAGGCCCGCTTCATGGCGCTGGTCGGGCTGGCACAGGTCCTGGAGACGGTGGATCGGGTGCGGGAGCGGATCCACCCGGGGCTTCGGGTGGCGGGGGTCCTCGCGTGCCGGGTCGACGGGCGCACCCGCCACGGCCGGGAGGTCGCCGAGGACCTGCGAGCGCACTTCGGGGACCTCGTGTTCCGCACGGCGATCCGCGAGAACGTCCGGCTCGCCGAGGCGGCCGGCCACGGCCTGCCGGTGACCCGCTTCGACCGGCGGAGCTCCGGCGCGTCCGACTACCGGGCGTTCGCCGAGGAGTTGTACGAGCGGCTGCCGTCCTGACGCCGCGCCCGGACCCGCTGGAACGAGGCGGGGCTCCGGGCCCCGGGGGAGGGCGCCGGAGCGCCATGGGGGATCGGCGGGCTCCGAGGTGGGGGGAGGAAAAGGGCGACGCCCGCAGTCGAACTGCGGGCGTCGTCGGCAAGACGGGGCGGGGTTCGCCTCACTCCGCGGGCTCTGCCCCCACCTCGAGCGTGGCGGCCCCGAAGACCAGTCGGAGGCCCTGGCTGCTCGCGCTGTCGAGCTTCACCTCGAGGGTCTTGGCCCGGATCGAGGTGTTGTCCCGGACGCGTCCGGACAGCTGGAGGGCGCCGGCGTCGATCTCGCCGGAGATCTCCCCCGTGGACTTCAACTCCTCCACCAGGACCTTCCCGTGGACGCTCCCGGACTCGGTGACGACGAGGGAGGGCGCGGTGAACTCGCCGTCCACCATCCCGGCCACCGTGACGGGGCAGTCGCTCGTCAGCGTGCCCTGGAGAGAGGTTCCCTGCGCGATCATCGACTGTCTGCCGTTCTCTTCCATGTGGTTCCTCCGCCCCGCTCTCGGGTTCTCGGAAAAGGTTTGGTAGCCGACCCTACGTGCTGATCTTGAGCCTCAGGGAGCACCCGGGTTCGAAGCCGAACTGGGTGAGTCCCGGCGGCTGCTTGATGGTGCCGACGGCGGTGCCGCTCGCCCCGACGAAGAAGATCTTCGGCGTGGTGAGGGCCTTCCCGTTGCCGTTGAGCATCTGCCCGTGGACGAAGATGACGCCGTGGCCCGCGACGCGGCAGTCCCGCAGCACCCCCGACTGGCCGATGGTGAGTCGGGCGTCCTCCCCGAGCACGATCTTGCAGTTCTCGAACTGCCCCTGGACCTCCACGGTCGAGCCCTCGCTGAACTCGAGCTCGGCGTTCTTGAGGACGTCCCCCGGGCCGAAGAAGCGGGTCCCGGGATCGGACGGGGCCGCGGCGGCGGCCGTCGGGATCGCGGAGCCGCCTCCCAGGAACGCGCCGACCTGATCTCCCTCTTCCCGGGCGGAGCCGTCGCCGCCGCGGCTGACGTCCCACCACTCGATCAGGGTCTGGGACAACCGGTCGCGGGGGAGGGTGATGCCGAAGACCTTGGCGCCGTCGAGGATCGCACCCTCGAGGATCGCGGTGCCGAGCTCGCACTCGCGCAGGTCGGCGGCGCTGAGGTCGGCCTCCTCGAGATTGGTCTCGTCCATCACCGCCCGGCGGAGGTCGGCTCCCTCCAGACGGGCCCCGCCCAGGTAGGCTCCGCTCAGTTCCGCGGCCCGGAGGTTGGCGCCGCCCATCTCGGCCTTCCCGACCTTGGCGTCGGTCAGGAGCGCGTTGGGGAAGCGGGCGCCCTCGGCCTTGCATCCCTCCAGGTTCGCGCCCTCGAGGTTCGCCCTCCCCAGGTCGGCGTCCTCGAGGCTCGCCCCCGACAGGTTGGCGCCGTCCAGGTCGGCGTTCCGCAGGGTGGCGCCGTCGAGCTTGGCCCCGGTGAGGAACGCCTCCTTCATGCTGGCGTTCGTCAGGTTTGCCCCGCTCAGGTCGGCTCCGGAGAGGTTGGCGCCGGCCAGGTCGGCCCGGGCCAGGTTGGCGTCTGCCAACGAGACCCCTTCCAGGTCGAGGCCGGAGAGGTCGGCCCGCTCCAGGCTCTCGCCATCCTTGATCCGCTGGAGAACTTCTTCCTTCGTGAACTCCGCCATGTCGGGCCACTCCCCTCTGCTAGGTCGCGGTGTCGGAAGCTATTGGGGGCCGGAGCCCCGGGTCAGGGAACCGGAGAAGTCGCGCAGCCGGGAGATCCGGGCGTCGAACGGGACTCGCTGCACTTCGTCGACGAGCCCCAGCTGACCCATCTCCGCCAGCAGCACGTCGAGCTGGAGGGCCGCGTGTTCCCTGGTCTTGCGGTGGAGCCGGCGGGCGGCGGCCACCTCGGTGCCGTCCGTCTCCTCCTCGGCGGAGCGGAACGCCCGGTTCTCGCTCTCGAGCGTGTCCAGGATCGGCTGGATCTCGCCGAGCCACTGCTCCGGGGTCGTGTAGGTCTGGCGGGTGCGGCTTTCGGCGCTGTACTGCTGGACCGTCCCGCAGATCCGGTCCGAGAGGCGGGCCGGAACCCCGGTGGTGACCGTGAGGTCGCGGCTGTTGGCCCGCTCGAGCATCTCGATCGTGGTCAGGCCCGCACCGAAGACCTTGTCCAGGGTGACCCTGCCCACGTCCGGCACCTGGCGGAGGAGCGAGTGGACCACCACGCCGTCCTTCGCGTCCTCCCCCTCGCCTTCGGTGAAGGTCTCCGGCAGGGCGCGGGAGAGTTTCTCGTAGGCCTCCAGCAGCCGGTCACGGTCCCGACCGTCGATGACCGACTGGTCGCCCTCGCCCGCTTCGGTGAGGAGGGACTCGAAGGCCTCCAGGGGGGGGGCGAGGGACTCGAGCCCCATGGCCGAGGCGGACCGGGCGACCATGGAGACCGCCGGCAGGCAGATCTCGACCCAGTCCTTGGCCACGGGCCCGTTCCGCAGGCGGGAGGCGAACTGCCTCACGGGACGGACGTACCCGGCGGCGATGGCCGCGAACATCTCGCGGTTGTCGTCCCCGGAGAGGGCGCAGTCCTCCGTCGGCGCGGCTTCGTCCGCCGCCGCGGGGGCGGGCCCCGCCGGCGCCGCGGCGGAGGCGTTCCCTTCCTCCCCGGGAGTCAGCAGGTCGTCGAAGAAGCTGTCCACGAGAGCGTTGAGCGACCCGGAACTCACCGAGGAAGGCATCTCGGGGGCGTCGGACGCCGCCGTCCCGGGCGGGCCCGAGGGAGCGGACCGAGCAATCGTCCCGGTCTCGGGGCCGGCAGCGGCCTGGGACCCGGCGTCCGCCGCCACCTCACGGCTCTTCTCCGAGCGTTTGGGAGGCGCCTCCGGGGCCTTCGGGCCCGACTCCTTGGGGGCGCTCTTGGCACCGTTCTTCGAAGCGCCGGGGCTCGCAGCCGAGCTGCCCTGATGAGAAGCACGCGCGGGCGCCTCCGGTTCCTTTCCTGAGAACAAGCGTCCGAACCATCGACTCACGCTGGCCATGCCCGCCCTTCCCGGTTGCTGGAGTTCACGACTGGGCCGCGGGCGCTCCGTGCCCGTGAGCAGGCCCAGCCGAAGGGACGGGAGACTTATCGGACAGGGATTCCGGGGAGTTGAGCGGCGAGGAGGGGTTTTCTCGAACCCCCGGGGATCAACCCCCGGGCGGGGGTTCGGGGGCGCCGGCGGCGTCGGCGGCCGCCGACCGGAGTTCCAGCGCGGCGGCCAGGAGGGCGCGGGTGTAGTCCTGCCGGGGATTCCCGAACACGTCTCCGGCGGGCCCGTGCTCCACGATCCGCCCGACCTTCATCACGGCGATGTCGTGGGAGAGTGCGCGCACGAACTTGAGATCGTGGCTGAAGAAGAGGTAGGTGAGGCCGTGCCGTGCCTGGAGTTCGCGGAGCAGATCCACGATCTGGGCCTGGACCGACATGTCGAGCGCCGAGGTGGGCTCGTCGAGCACGACGAAGCGCGGCTTGAGCGCCAGGGCCCGGGCGATGGCGATCCTCTGGCGCTGCCCACCGGAGAACTCGTGGGGGTAGCGGTCCTGCATCGCGGCCTCTAGCCCGACCTCCTCCAGGGCCCGGCCGATGATGTCGCGCCGCTCCTCGGGGCTCCCGCCGAGCCGGTGCACCCTCAGCCCCTCCTCGACGATCTGCCCCACCGACAGGCGAGGGCTCAGGGAGCCGTACGGGTCCTGGAAGACCATCTGCAGCGCGCGGCGCAGGGGACGCATCCGGCGGGATGTCAGCGCCTGGAGTTCCTCCCCGGAGAAGCGGATCGACCCGTCGCTGCGCTCGAGCCGGAGGAGGGCCCGGCCCAGGGTCGACTTCCCGGACCCGCTCTCCCCGACGATCCCCAGGGTGTGGCCTTCGCGCACGGACACAGACACCCCGTCGACGGCCTTCACGTGGGCGACGGTGCGCCGGATCACCCCCTTCTTGACCGGGAACCAGACCCGGAGGTCCCGGGCCTCGAGGAGGACCGGCGCCGAGGCCGGAGGGGGGTCGGGGCGACCCTTCGGCTCCGCGGCCAGGAGCCTCCGGGTGTAGGGGTGGCGGGGCCCCAGAAACACCTGCCCGGTCTGGCCCTCCTCCACCAGTTCCCCGTCGGTCATCACGTAGACCCGGTCGGTCACCTTGCGGACGATGCCCAGGTCGTGGGTGATCAGGAGCAGGGCCATCCCCAGGCGCTGCTGCAGGCTCTTGAGGAGCTCCAGGATCTGGGCCTGCACCGTCACGTCCAGGGCGGTGGTGGGCTCGTCGGCGATGAGGAGGTCGGGCTCGTTGGCGAGCGCCATGGCGATCATGATCCGCTGCTGCTGGCCGCCGGAGAACTCGTGGGGGAGGGAGGAGAGGCGGTCCACGGCCTGGGGCAGGCCCACCAGGTGGAGGAGTTCCACCACGCGGTCGCGGGCCTGGCGCGGGTTCAGGCCCTTGTGGACGAAGAGCACCTCGCTGATCTGCTTCTCGACGGAGTGGAGCGGGTTCAGGGAGCTCAGGGGCTCCTGGAAGATCATGGCGATCCGGTTGCCGCGGATCTCCCGCATCCGGGCGTCCGTCGCCGCGAGGAGGTCCTCCCCCCGGAACAGGATCTCCCCGGCCGGGTGGCGCGCGACGGGGTAGGGGAGCAGCCGCAGCACCGAGAGCGCCGTGACCGATTTGCCCGACCCGCTCTCCCCGACCAGTCCCACCGCCTCGCCCGGCTCTACCGACAGGGAGGCGCCCCGCACGGCCTGGACCTCGCCGGGGCCCTGCCCGAAGGAGACGTGGAGCCCCCGGATGTCGAGCAGGCTCTTCATCGGAGGGTCTTCCTCGGGTCGAACGCGTCCCGGACCGCCTCCCCGATGAAGATGAGGAGGGAGAGCATCAGGGCGAGGACGCAGAAGGAGGTGATCCCCAGCCACGGGGCCTGGAGGTTCGCCTTGCCCTGGTTCAGCAGCTCTCCCAGGGAAGCGGAGCCGGGCGGAAGGCCGAAGCCGAGGAAGTCGAGGGCCGTGAGGGTGGTGATGGACCCGTTGAGGATGAACGGGAGGAAGGTCAGGGTCGCCACCATGGCGTTGGGGAGGATGTGCCGGAACATGATGACGGCGTCCCCGACCCCGAGCGCCCGGGCGGCCCGCACGTAGTCGAAGTTGCGGACCCGGAGGAATTCCGCCCGGACCACGCCCACGAGGCTCATCCAGCTGAACAGCAGCATGAGGCCGAGGAGCCAGCCGAAACTCGGCTCCACGACGCTGGCCAGGATGATGAGGAGGTACAGGATGGGAAGCCCGCTCCAGATCTCGATGAAGCGCTGGAAGAACAGGTCCACCCGGCCGCCGAAATAGCCCTGGGCCGCCCCGGCGGCGATCCCGATCACCGACGAGAGCAGGGTCAGGGCCAGACCGAAGAGTACGGAGACCCGGAACCCGTAGATCAGGCGCGCCGACACGTCGCGCCCCTGGTCGTCGGTGCCCAGCCAGTTGTCCGACGTGGGCGGGGAGGGCGCCGGCGTGGGGATGTCGTAGTTGATCGTGTCGTAGGAGTAGCGGATTGGCGGCCAGACGATCCAGCCCTTCTCCCGGATGAGGCCCTCCACCTCCGGGTCGCGGTATTCCGCCTCGGTTGGGAGGAAGCCCCCGAAGACGGTCTCGGGATACTCGACGAAGACGGGGAAGTACAGCGCCCCCTCGTAACGGACCAGGAGGGGCCTGTCGTTGGCGATGAACTCCGCGAACAACGTGACGAGGAACAGCCCGAGGAAGAGCCACAGCGACCACCAGCCCCTCCGGTTGGCCCGGAAGTTCCGCAGGCGGCGGGCGGTCAGGGGTGAGAGACGGGGCCTCCGCGGCGCCATCAGACCTCCCGGCTCTCGAAGTCGATGCGCGGGTCGACCGCGTGGTAGGTGAGGTCGCCCGCGAGGTTCAGCAGGAGCCCCAGGAGGGTGAAGAAGTAGAGGGTGCCGAACATGACCGGGTAGTCGCGGTTCACGGCGGCCTCGAACCCGAGCAGGCCCAGCCCGTCGAGGGAGAAGATGATCTCGGTGAGCAGCGAGCCCGTGAAGAGGGCGCCGACGAAGGCGCTGGGGAAGCCCGCGATCACGATGAGCATCGCGTTGCGGAAGACGTGGCCGTAGAGCACCCGCCGCTCGCTGAGGCCCTTGGATCGGGCCGTCACCACGTACTGCTTGTGGATCTCCTCCAGGAAGGAGTTCTTGGTGAGCATCGTCAGCCCGGCGAAGCCCCCGATCACCATCGACAGGACGGGCAGGGCGATGTGCCAGAAGTAGTCGGCCAGGCGGGCCGGCCAGGAGAGCTGGTGCCAGTTCTCGCTCACGAGGCCTCGCAGGGGAAACCAGTCGAGGTAGCGCCCGCCCGCGAAGACCACGATGAGCAGGATGGCGAACAGGAAGCCGGGGATCGCGTTGCCGAGCACCACCGCCGTGCTCGTCCACACGTCGAAGCGGGAGCCGTCCCGCACCGCCTTGGCGACGCCGAGGGGGATGGAGATCAGGTACACGAGGAGGGTTGTCCACAGCCCCAGGGAGATGGACACGGGCATCTTGTCGAGGACGAGGTCGATGACGCTCCGGTCCCGGAAGAAGCTCTCCCCGAAGTCGAAGAGCGCGTAGCTCTTCATCATCTTCCAGAACCGCTCGTGGGCGGGCCGGTCGAAGCCGAACTGCCGCTCGATCTCGGCGATGAGCTCCGGGGGGAGGCCCCGGGAGCCGCGGTACTTCGACGCGGCCGCGTCCCCGGAACTGCGGGCCGGGGCGCCCCGGCCGGCCTCCTGGTCCCCGGCGCCGCTCACCCGCGCCGTGGCCTCCGTTCCGTGCCCCTTGAGGCGGGCGATCATCTGCTCGACCGGGCCGCCGGGGGCGGCCTGGACCACCAGGAAGTTGATGACCATGATCCCGAACAGGGTCGGGATCAGCAGGAGCAGCCGGCGGACGACGTAGGCGAACACGGTCGGAGTCCGTTCCTCAGCGCATCGACTTCAGAGACACCCCCGCGGCTCTCAGCGCCTCGAACCGGCCGTTGTCGACCCACCAGGTGTCGAACCCCAGGGAGTATTTCGGGGAGGTCCCGGGGCGGCCGAACTTGTCCCAGTACGCGACGCGGAACGCCCGGATGTGCCAGTGCGGGATCACGTAGTGCCCCCAGAGCAGCACCCGGTCCAGGGCGCGGGTCCGGTGGATCAGACCGGCCCGATCGGGCGCTGAGATCACCAGGTCCACGAGGGCGTCCACCACCGGGTCCTTCACACCGATGGTGTTGCGGCTGCCGGGTTCGGCCGCGGCGACGGAGCCCCAGAGATCCCGCTGCTCGTTGCCGGGGGAGAGGGACTGGCCGAACACGTCCACCACGACGTCGTAGTCGAACTCCTCCACCCGCTTCTGGTACTGGGCCGCGTCCACCGTGCGGACCTTGACCTCGATCCCCAGACGGCCGAGGTTCTTGGCGAAGGGGAGGCTGATCCGCTCCCAGGTGGGGGAATCGAGGAGGATCTCGAAGGAGAAGGGCTGGCCGCTCTTCTCGTGGACCAGCTTCCCGCCCTGCACCGCCCAGCCGGCCTGCCGCAGGAGCTCCAGCGCCCGCTTCAGGTTGTCGCGGATCTGGCCCGAGCCGTCGGTGGCCGGCGGCTCGTAGGCCGTCGTGAACACCTCCTCCGGGATCCGCCCCCGGAACGGCTCCAGGATCTCTAGTTCCTCGGGCCCCGGCAGCCCCCGGGAAGCGAGCTCGCTGTTGGAGAAGTAGCTCCGCGTGCGGGTGTACTGACCGTAGAAGAGGTTCTGGTTGGACCACTCGAAGTCGAAGGCATAGGCGAGCGCCTCCCGGACCCTGCGGTCCTGGAAGAGCGGCCGCCTCAGGTTCATCACGAACCCCTGCATCCCCGTCGGGATCTCGTTGGGGATCTCCACCTTCACGATCCACCCCTGGCGGGTCGCGGGCGTGTCGTATCCCGTGGCCCAGTCCTTGGAGACGTTCTCCTGCCGGAAGTCGTACTCCCCGGCCTTGAACGCCTCCAGCGCCACCGTGGTGTCCCGGTAGTAGTCGTAACGGATGCGGTCGAAGTTGTGGCGCCCGCGGTTCACGGGCAGGTCGCGGCCCCAGTAGTCCTGGACCCGCGCGTAGACGATGGAGCGGCCGGGGTCCATCTCCTCGATGCGGTAGGGGCCGCTCCCCAGCGGCGGGTCGAGGGTCGTCTTGTCGAACTCCCGGTTCTCCCAGTAGTGCCTCGGGAGGACCGGCATCTGGCCGACGATCAGCGGCAGTTCCCGGTTCTCCCCGCCGGAGAAGGAGAACTTGACCGTTCTCTCCCCGACCTTCTCCGCCTTGGCCACGTTCGCGTAGTACGCCCGGTAGAACGGGTGCCCCCTGGTCTTCAGCGTCTCCAGGGAGAACGCGACGTCCTCCACGGTGACCGGCCTTCCGTCGTGCCAGCGCGCCTCGGGCCGCAGCCGGAAGCTCACCCAGCTGCGGTCCGGGGGCACCTCGATCGCCTCGGCCAGGAGTCCGTACTCGGTGAAGGCCTCGTCGTCGGACCCCGTGAGCAGCGTGTCGTAGACCCCGCCCAGGCCCACGGCCGGGACTCCCCGCAGGCTGAGGCCGTTGAGGGTGTCGAAGGTTCCGATGGCGTGGAGGCGGGCCTCCCCGCCTTTGGGGGCCGCCGGGTTCGCGTAGTCGAAGTGCGAGAAGCCGGCTGGGTACTTGGGCTCTCCGTGCATGGCGATGGCGTGGGTCGGCGCGGGCCCCGCGGTCGCGGCGGAAGGGCCTCCGACCGCCAGCAGCGGAAGGACGAGGAGCGCGGCACGGCGCATGGGGTTCCTCCTGGAGGGCGAGACCGAAGGGAGACTGCGTGGGATTATGAAGGGCCGGGTCGGCACGGGGCAAGGACGCCGCGCCGAGAGGGCGGGGCGGGGCCAATCTCGGGCCGCTTTCCCCGAGGCGCCGCCCGCTTGCTGCCCGCGCTGGCGTGCGGCGCTGGCACCGGGAGTCCGGATGGTTGTACCCTTCCGCGGTCCGACACACTGCCCCCGGGAGGAAGCGTTGACCGTCGTCGAATTCAGCGTCATGGCGCACCGGCTGTGCCTGTGGGGTTACGGCGGGGCGGCCGTGCTCTGCGGGGTGGCCGCCGTGGGCGCGCGGGAGCGGCTCGGCCGGGTCGGGGTCGCCGTCGCGGGCCTGGGCCTGCTGGTCCAGGTGGTGCTCCTCGGGGTCCGGTGGAACGCGGCCGGCTATCTCCCGGTGACCGGCCTGTTCTCCACGCTGCACTTCCTCTCCATATGGGTCGTGGGCATCGCCCTGTACTTCACGGTCCGATACCGCGCCCGCCCGTTCCTCCCGGCCGCCCTGGCGTTCTCGTTCCTGGCCCTGCTCGGAGCGACCCGGGGGGACCTGAGGGTCGGCCCACTCACGCCCTCGCTGGACACGCCCCTGTTCTTCCTCCACGTGGCCACGTCCTTCGCAGCGTACGGGTTGTTCGGCTGCGCGGCCCTCCTGGGGGCCTATCGGCGGCTGGGGATGGCGGGCTCCGCCGTGGGCGAGGAACGCAGGATGTTGGACGAGTGCCTGTACATCGGCTACGTGCTCTTCACCTGGTGCATGGTGGCCGGCAGCCTGTGGGCCTACCTGGCGTGGGGCTCGTACTGGACCTGGCGGATCAAGGGGCTGTGGTCGACGATCCTGTGGTTCTTCTACTCGGGGGTCATCCACGTGAGAAACCGGCCGAACTGGCAGGGATGGCCCATCGACGTGCTGGCCATGGCCGGCTTCGCCCTGGTCCTGTTCACCTTCCTCGGCCTCGGTCTCTTCTTCGAGACCGAACACGGGCTCGGCTGAGGAGGCGTCGGATGACCTCCCTTCTGCGCCGGGTGGCGATGCTGCTGTTCGAGGCGGCGGTGTCGCCGGCTACCTTCGTCGTCCTGAGCATCCTGTGGTGCCTCGACCTGGCGGTGGGCTCGATCCTGGCCTACCGCGCGGACCCGCAGTTCTGGATGAAGATGGACGCCTACCCGTTCAACGTCTGGTTGCGGGAGGTGGCGCCCCAGACCCTTCCCGGATCCCTGTGGGTCTACCTGCTCGTCGTGCTCACCTACCTCGTCGTCGCCAGCCTCGTCCTGTGCACCCTCAACTGGTTCTTCCGGCGCCGAAGGCACGTGAGAGGCATGGGGGAGGTGCTCGTGCACCTCGGTTTCCTCCTGATCTTCTCGGGGTTCGTCCTGGGAAGCGGCTTCGGTTCCCGTACGCAGGGGATTGAGATCGCGGAGGGCGCGACGGCCCCCGTGGGGGAGAGCGGCTTGTCCCTCCGCGTCGACGGGGTCGACTCGGTCCGAGGTCCCGGAGGGAGGGTGTGGGACGTGGTGAGCCGGGTGGCGCTGCTCAGGGACGGGCGAGCCGTCGCCGAGGGCATGGTCCGGACCAACCATCCGCTCATCTGGGGTTCCACGGTGGTCTACCCCCAGGGAGCGTACGCCAAGGTCCTTGGCGCGAGCCTGGCGACGTCCGAGGGGTCGGTCACGCTTCGCCAGGGAGAGGCCGCCGAACTGGCGGGGGGGCGGCGGCTCGTGTTGCGGGGCACGTTGGACCCGGGCGACCGCCGGGGCCCGTACTTCGGCCCGGGTGTCCTGTTGGACCACGTGGGCGGGGCAGGGGAGTCCCTGGGGACGGCGTTTCTCGCCCCGGCCCAGGGGGGCGCGACGGACCTCGGGGGGCTTCGCGTGCGGCTCCTCGACCTGTCCATCGTCCCGAACGGGGTCTACAACGTCCACCGCGACCCCGGGGTGAATCTGGTTCTGTGGGGTGCCGTGATCCTCACGGTGGGGACGTTCTGGGCGCTCCTCGGGTACCTGTGGAGGCGCCCGACGGCCCCGTGAGAGCCGGCGCGTCCGGAATCCGGCAGGGTGGGGAGGGGAAGACGTTGGCGCGACTCGCCGCGAACGTGTTCGCAGCCGTGGTGGTGCTGGCCGTTCTCGGGCAGAGTGCGGCGGCGGTCGTCGGCCAGGGTGGGGACGCGCCGCCCCCTCTGCCGGCGGTGAACCTCCACCCGGCCCACCTCGCGCTGCCCCAACCGGGGGCGGCCTGGGGTCACGGACCGGGCGTTGAACTCCGGGCCGGCTACGGCTCGATGGCCTCGGTGGACGTCGGCTCGAGAGCGGGGGCGATCCTGGACATGGAGGTAGGCCGGGTCTCGCTGGAGTGGACCGGACGCTTCGGTTCGGCGACCGCGGTGGGGGTGTCGGTGCCTTGGGTATGGCTAACCCGGGGTGCCTTCGACGGCTTCCTCAACGACTACCACGACGCGCTCGGTCTCCCGGGGGGAGACCGCACCCACCTGCCGGAGAACGAGCTCACCTACGTGGTGGTGAGCCGCGGGCGCACCTACGACCCCGACCCGCCTGCGGGCGGGGGAGTGGGGGACGTGGATCTCTGCGTCTCGTTCACCTTGCTGCCGGCGGGGGCGCACGGCTGGTCCGCCGTGGGCCGGGGCTCCGTCCAACTCCCCACCGGCGACACGGGGGACGGCCACGGCAGCGGCAGCGTGGACCTCACGGGCGGAGGAGCGGTGGCGTGGCGCGGGGAGCGAGTCTCCCTGTCCGGGTCCCTCGACCTCGTCTACGTCGGCGGCTCCGCCCACCCGGCGCTGCACCTCGCCACGCACGCGGCCGCCCAGGCAGCGGCCGGCGGCTCGTTCCGCCTGGGGCGGGAGACCTGGGCTTCGGGTCAACTCACCTGGTACGCGTCACCCTACGACACCGGCGTCCGGATGTTCGATCGGGACGTGCTCATGTTGGCCCTGGGGCTGCAGGGACGCTGGGGTGCCAGGGGCCGATGGAGCCTGGGGTTCACGGAGGACCTGATCACGGAGTCCTCCCCGGACATCGCCGTCTTCCTTTCGTTGGCCTGGCATACCGGGCCTCCCGCCCAACCCCACTGACCACGGGCGACGCCCGGGCCCCGCAGGAAGGATAGGAGGACACCGTGGAGCAGAGACAGTCGCCCCCGCGCCGCGACGGCGAGGAGGGACTCCGGATTCTGGAGGAGATGACGAAGGAGCAGCTCATCCAGGTGGTGATCGACGATGCCAAGAACTGGCTCGCCCACGACGGACTCTGGTTCCAGGCGGTGGAGGCCGCCCACGGGATGGAGGCGGCCATCGAAGCGGACCGTTCGGCCTGGGAGAAGTTAACGGTGATCGAGGCGCTCCGAATCATGGAACGTCTGGGCGTGCCTCCCGGCGGAGGGATTCCGGCCCTGGTGCAGTGTCTCCGTCACCGCTTCTACGCTCGCCTCAACCGGCAGGAGTGCGTCGAGGTCACCGCCCGGCGCGCGGTGTTCCGGATGACCGACTGCCGGGTGCAGGCGGCGCGAAAGCGGAAGGGCCTCGCCGATTTCCCCTGCAAGTCCGTGGGGCTCGTCGAGTACACCGGGTTTGCGGCGACCGTGGATCCGAGGATCCGGACCCGGTGCCTCTCGTGCCCGCCGGACGTCCATCCGGAGGAGTTCTGGTGCGCCTGGGAGTTCACCCTGGAAGGGGACGGGGGCTGAGGGAGGCGAGCAGGGCGTCGCAGCTCGGGAAGTCCGAAAGGGGATCTTGAGCTCCGCGGGGATTCCCGTAGACTGGTCGCAGCCCGCTCACCCGTGGAAGTCCTGTGCCGATGTCGAACCGATTCCTGGCCTGTCTCCTCGCGCTCCACTGCGCCGCGGCCCTTCCGGCCGCGGCGCAGCCCCGCGTCCGGTTGTTCAACCGCGTGGCCGGAGAGATCCGGCGCGTGGTCGTGGAACCGGGCGACACGCTGGTGGCGATCGGCGCCCGCAACGGGATCCCGTGGCGCGCCCTGGCCTCGATGAACGGCATCGGGGATCCTTCCCGGATCTTCCCGGGGCAGGTGCTCGAGGTGGACACCCGGCGGATCGTACCGGCGGTCCTCGACGACGGCGCCGTAGTGAACGTCCCGGAAGCCGCTCTCTATTTCTTCGAGGCCGGCACCCTGGTCTCGCGGTACCCGGTGGGGCTCGGCCGACCGACCTGGCCGACGCCGCTCGGGTCCTTCACGGTCCTGTTCGGGCAGACGGACCCCACCTGGCACGTTCCCTCGTCGATCCAGGAGGAGATGCAGCGGGAGGGGAGGATCGTGCGGAAGAAGGTGCCGCCCGGGCCCGACAACCCGTTGGGCAAGCACTGGATCCAACTCTCTTCGTGGGGCTACGGGATCCACGGGACCCCGTTCCCGGCGACGGTCGGCCAGTTCCTCAGCCACGGCTGCATCCGGGTCGGGGAGGGGAGCATCGAGGACATCTACAGGAGGGTCCGGAAGGGAACCCGGGTCGAGATCGCCTACCTCCCGGTGAAGGTCGCCCTCGTCCCCAACGGCGAGATCTGGGCGGAAGCCCACGCGGACGTATACGGGCGGGGGGCGCCCGTCTTGGACGACGTGCTGGAGGTCATCGAGCGGGAGGGTTTGTTCGACCGGTTGGACGAGGCTGCGCTCGCGACCGTGCTCCGGGAGCGCCTCGGTGTGGCGCGCAAGGTCGGGGCGCCGATGCCCACCTCGGCGGCAGGCGGCCCCGAACCGATTCCCGGGGACTCCTCCTCCGCCCTGTGGCGTTGCCTGGACTGCCCGCCGGGGCCGAGCCGCAGGATCACCTTCCAGATCGAGGCCCGGGAGGACATCGACCTGCCCAACCCCTTCCCGATCGAGATCCTGGACGATGCCGGGCGCCCCGTCTTCCACCCCCAGATGGTGACCCAGGCGATCGTGAGTCTCGAAAGGGGGACGACGCGGAACTTCGTGTGGGAGGTCCGGGACACCGAGGGCCAGCCTCTGCCTCCCGGGTCCTACTCCGCGGTGGTTCGGTTCTTCGCCTCCGGCGGCGGGGAGGAGCGACGGCTCGTGTTGCCCCTCTGGGTCGGCAACTGAGGAAGGCTGACGGGCCCGCCGTTCAGCGGGGGTGCACGGAGCAGTCGCCCAGGTAGAGGGTTTGCCATTCGCCCCAGTCGTGCCCGTCCACCAGTTTGCCCCGGAATGCCACGTCGGCGCCCTCCCGGAAGGTCCGGAGGTCCTCGGGGGAGGGCGCGCGGGGAAGGCCGCACACCACCTTGCGCCCCGGGCCGACCTGGATCAGCGCCACCACGGGGTTGGCGTCGGGCACGGACGTGTCGAAGTAGGTGCGGGGGATGATTGCCTCGATGTGTCCGGCGCCGTCGACCCGGCTGCCGGCATTGGCCTTCAGGTACTCGATCCGGGCCGCTTCCTCGGGGCGCTGCCCCAGGGCCACGAAGACCTGTACGGCTCGCAGTTGCTGGGCGGCTGCGTCGCCGGCGCACAGGAGGACCACGGCGAGGATGGCAGCGGCAGAGCGGGTCGGTTTTCCGGGCACGCGAACTCCTCCGGGCTGATCGACTGGTTTCCGGCCCTCGCTGGACGCCGCGGGGTGCCGGAGAGGGAGGGGCCCGCCCGTCAAGCGCCGCGGCGAGTTCCCGACGCGGCAACGTAGCGTCCAGCGGCTCCGTGTCAAGGTCCTCCCGGGGCGGCCGCTGCACTCCGAGACGACGACGGGGCCCCGGAGGGCCCCATGCGGACGCGCGCCAGGGGCTTCGCCGTCAGTCGCCCCACACCCACACGCCGCGGTTGAGCAGGTTGTAGTACTGGTCGTCCAGGAGCCGACGGTGCATGGCCTCTTCCTCCGAGAGTCGCAGGAACATCTGACGCCCCGTCTCGTCCGGTGCGGCCTTCGCGAGGGCCTCGTACTCCGCGATCGCCTTCTCCTCGGCGGCGATCGCGAGACGAAGCGCCTCCAGGGCGTCGGCGTGATCGCCCGCGCTCCTCCGCCCGGCGCCCTCGGCGGTCGGCACCTTCGAGAACTCCCGGGCCGGGTAGCTCGTCCAGGCGCCGGAACTCTCCAGGGAGGCCTTCAACTGCCGAAGCTGCCGCTCGTGATGGGCCTCGAACTCAGCCAGTTCCCGGAACATCCGGGCTCCGCCGGCGTCGTCGGTCCTGTCCGCCGCGGCGGCATAAAACGTCTTCGCGGTGCTCTCCGCCTCGATGGCTCGGTCGAGAGCGCCCAGGATCTGCGTCTTCTCCATCGTTCGTCTCCCTCTCGCGGTTCTGGATGGACAGGGGGCTCCGGGGGCAACTCCTCCGGAGATTCAGGCGTCTTGGCGGTCTCCCCCGGTGGGTCCTTCGGAGTCGTCCTCCTCGGCCGGGATCCGGTACTCCTCTCTGAGCCAACGCCCGAGGTCGATGAGCTTGCACCGCTCCGAACAGAACGGCCGGTGTGCGTTCCCCTCCCACTCTGTCGTTGCCCGGCATGTAGGGCACTGCACGTTCATCGGGTAAGGATACTGAAGAAGCGCCGAAGTCGGAAGGGCCGGGGGGCGCGCGGAGGGAGTCCTTGATTCCTCGCTTCGAGGTGTTAGCATGGCGGCCGCACTGGGGCAGGAGAAACCTAGGGGGCGGTTCTCGCCCTGAGAGGGAGGATTCATGAAGGAACGGTGTGGAGGCCATCGGCAGTGGAAATTCGTCGTCGTAGGGATCGCACTGCTCGTTTCGGCCTGCGCGCACGAGGCGGGCACCCGGGCAAAGGTCTCCCCGTCGCCGGCCATCGACCGGATCCGGGCGAGGGGGGAACTCGTCGTGGGAACCGCCGGGAGCATGCCGCCGCTCAACATGACGACGCGCGAAGGGGATGTGATCGGGTTGGACGTGGACCTGGCGCACCTGGTCGCGGGGGGCATGGGGGTTCGCCTCAAGCTGCAGACCATGCCGTTCGCGGATCTGCTGCCGGCGCTGAGGGAAGGGCGGGTCGACATGGTGATCTCGAGCATGACGATCACCCCTTCTCGGAACCTCGAGTCGGCGTTCGTGGGACCGTACTTCGTCTCGGGGAAGTCCCTGGTCACGACCAAGGACGTGGCCTCGTCGGTGACGAACGCGGCGGACCTGAACTCCGAACGGATGATGCTGGCGGCGCTGGACGGCTCCACGAGCGCCTACTTCGTCGAGAAGCTCCTGCCCCGCGCGAGACTGGTGAAGACGACGGACTACGACGAGGCCGTGGGCCTCGTGCTGAAGGGTGAGGCCGCCGCCCTGGTGGCGGACCACCCCATCTGCCAGGTGACGGCGTATCGGCACCGGGACAAGGGGCTCGTGGCCCTCAAGAATCAGCTCACCTACGAGCCCCTGGGGATCGCGGTGCCGCCGGACGACCCGCTGCTCCTGAATTTTCTCGAGAACCTCCTGTTCCGACTCGAGGCCAGCAAGGACCTGGACAAGCTGCGCAAGCGCTGGTTCGAGGACACGGACTGGCTGCAGCGGCTCCCCTGAACCGGCGGCGGGTGGGGGCCCGTGCCGCTCGATGCACTGCATTGACGTTCGGGTTTTCCGCGCTAGGGTGACGGGCCGGCGGGGACGGGCCAGCGACCGGTGGGATCGTCGCAGGCCGCCCGTCGGGCGACCGCGAAGGCAGGGAGCCGGATCGTCCACATCGCTGCAATGGCGAGGAGAGAAGCCATGAGACGTGCACTCGTATGGACTGCCTTCTTCGTGCTGGCCGCCGGGGGAGCGGCCAGCCTGTATGCCCAGACGGAGCTGTTCATCTATCCGGAGAAGGGGCAGAGCCAGGAACAGACCGAGAAGGACAAGTTCGAGTGCTACGGATGGGCCAAGGGGCAGAGCGGCTTCGACCCGATGGCGCCGCCGACCGCCACGGAGCCCCCGCCGCAGGCGCAGGCCCGGGGGAGCACGGCGGGTGGCGCGGTGCGCGGAGCCGTGGGCGGGGCGCTGCTGGGCGCCGGAGTCGGGGCGATCGCGGACGGCAAGTCGGGGGCCAAGAAGGGCGCCGGGATCGGGGCGCTGAGCGGGGGCGTCGTGGGAGGCGTGCGCCGAAGCCAGCAGGTCCGCCAGGACCAGGAGGCGCAGAAGCAGTGGGAGCAGCAGCAGGCCTCCCAGTACGTGCAGGCTCGAAGCCAGTACAATCGAGCCTTTGCCGCGTGCATGGAGGGCCGAGGGTACACGGTCAAGTAGCGGCAACGGTCGACGGGATCGGAGGGAGACATGGGTAGAACCATAGCGACAGCGCTGGGCTTGTTGCTCGTCGCGGGGGCCGGGACGGCATGGGCGCAGGTCGACGGGTCCACGCCGCTGATCTGTGCGATCGTGGACGTGGAGGAGTGCGACGCCCGAGGCGGTTGCGAGGCGCGAGAGGTGGAAGACGTCGACCTGTCCCAGTTCCTCCGCGTCGACGCCGCGGCCAAGAAGCTGAGCTCGATGCGCCCGGGGGAGGAGAGACGGGAGTCCCAGATCCAGCACGTGGGTCGCGAAGGGGGCAACCTCGTTCTCCAGGGGGCCGAAGCCGGCCGCGGCTGGAGCATGGTCATCGCCGAGGACACCGGCAAGATGTCGGGCGCCCTGACGACCGCGGAAGGGGTCTTCGTCGTGTTCGGAGCGTGCACGCCGGACTGACCGGGTCCGCCCAGACGACGGGGTCGTTCCGCCCGAAGCCGGAGCGAAAGGCGGACTCTTGCGGAAGGTGGGTACCACGCCCCGACAAGGGGCTAGCGCATCTCGGCGTAGCTGGATGCGCCATTTTTGTTCCGTTATTCCGGATACTTGCATCTACATACTTGTGAAGTTGCATGGGAAGGTCCGCTCTCGCCCGACATGGCCGGTCGGCCCGTCGGCGGCGGGCGAAACAGGGAGGCTCCGTCATGGGACCGTTGCAGGGCGTCAAGGTGGTGGAGTTCGCCGGCATCGGCCCAGGGCCGTTCTGCGCGATGATGCTCTCGGACATGGGCGCGGAGGTCGTCCGCATCGACCGGACCCCGACCGGGTTCTCCCGGGAGCCGGACCTGTTCAACCCCGGGCGCTACGGCATCCTGGACCGGGGGCGCCGGTCGGTCGGCCTGGAACTGAAGCGTCCCGAAGCGGTCGAGGTCGCGCTGCGGATCGTGCAGGGCAGCGACGCGCTCGTGGAGGGGATGCGTCCGGGCGTGATGGAGCGGTTGGGGTTGGGCCCCGGCGTGTGCCTGGCGAGAAATCCTCGCCTCGTGTACGGCCGGATGACCGGCTGGGGCCAGGAGGGGCCGCTCGCGAACCGTGCGGGCCACGACATCGACTACATCGCCCTGACCGGAGCGCTGCACGCCATCGGGGGGGCGGGCACGGGCCCCGTGCCGCCGCTGAACCTGGTGGGCGACTTCGGCGGGGGCGGCATGCTGCTGGCGTTCGGTGTCGTGTGCGGGCTGCTCGAGACCCGCTCCTCGGGCCGCGGGCAGGTGGTGGACGCGGCCATGACCGACGGGGCGGCACTCCTCATGGCCATGGTCTATGGCATGAAGGCGATGGGCCGGTGGAGCAACGAGCGCGGCACGAACCTCCTGGACGGGGGCGCTCACTTCTACGGCACCTACGAGTGCCGGGACGGGAGGCACGTGGCCGTCGGCGCGATAGAACCGAAGTTCTAAGAGGAGCTGCTGCGGCGTTGCGGCGCCGAGGCACCCGCGCTGCGGTCCCAGGAGGATCCGGCGGCGTGGCCCGCGCTCCGGGAGGACCTGGGGAAGCTCTTCCGGACGAGGTCGAGGGACGAGTGGTGCGAGCTGTTGGAGGGCACGGACGCGTGCGTGGCGCCGGTCCTGGATCTCGACGAGGCCCCTCGTCATCCGCACAACCGGGCCCGGGGGACGTTCGTGGAGCGCGAAGGGGTGGTGCAACCAGCGCCAGGGCCGCGCTTCAGCCGGACGGCGGGCGGGATCCAGGGACCGCCCGCGCGTCCCGGCGAGCACACCGAAGCGGTGTTGACGGAGTGCGGCTACGGCCGGGAGGAGATCCGCGCCTTCATCGAGGCGGGGGTCGTGTTCGCCCCGTGAGGGTTCGTCGTCCCGGAAAATGTCCGATAAGATATATTATGTTAACTTGAGGATGTGGCACCCTCGACCCCGCCTCAGGGGGCCCGGCGCACGTCGCTCCCCCCTCCATCCATCAGGACCGCCAACCCCTCCGTGATCCGCGCCATCATCCGGTAGTCCAGCGTCTCGGGCAGGTCTCCGGCGCCGTGGTAGTTCGGGTTCCGGCAGAACGCGGTATCCGTGAGCATGACGGCCAGGTAGCCGGCATCCCAGAATGCGGCGTGGTCGCTGAACCGCGTGGGCGGAACGATCCATCCCTTGCCCGGGAGCGCCAGCGTCTGGAGTGGGATGCCCGCGCCCCGGAGCGCGGACGCCACCTCCTCCAGCAGCGAGCGGCTCCTGCGGTTCGCGACCAGTCCGAGGAAGTCGCCGGTGTTCGGGTACCCGAAAAACCCCAGGGGAAATGGATAGCTCTGTGTGCCCGGTTCGGATCGGAAGTAGCCCACCATCTCGAGGACGACGGCCCCGCGGATGTCGAGTCCGCGTCGTCGGAGAGAACTCGCCAGGACCCACGCCCCCTGGGATGCGGTCCCGAAGAAAGGCGGCTCCTCCAGCGTGACGGCCGCGAGAGCCACGGGGACCCTCCCGCCGGATCGGGCGGCGAGCAGGCACCCGAGTTCCAGCAGTACGGCCACCCCGCTGGCGTTGTCGTCCGCGCCGGGAGTTCCGTGGATCGTGTCGTAGTGCGCGACGAACACGCGGGGGGTGCCCTCCCAGCCGCCCGCGGCGCGCGTGGCCAGGATGTTGACATAATCCGGACCACGTCCAGGGATTGGTTGACGTTCCACCTGCAACCCTGCGTCCTGCCACGTCTTCTCGATATGCTCTGCGGCGACCCGCAGCGCCTCGGGCTGTCGCCAGGAGCGACCGCCGGAGGCGAGCCGTTCGACGTGCGACCGGAGCCTCGCCTCCAACTCGGCGGTTGCCGCCCGTTCCGGTTCCGGCACTCGGGTACCGAGGGTCAAGGGTGCCTCCCGATCCGTGGTGAAGAGGAACACGATCAACAGG
>CAZGRT010000184.1:0-6240 GCA_964528225.1 uncultured Thermodesulfobacteriota bacterium
CCGGGGGGTGGCCTCGGTTCCGCAGCGCCAGCACAGCCCCTGCTCCACCTGCTCGTTGGCGAGCACGGTGGCGCAGGACGAGCACCAGTTGACCTCCGTCTCCCTGCGGTAGGCGAGCCCCTTCTCGAGCATCTTCAGGAACAGCCACTGCTCCCACCGGTAGTAGCTGGCGTCGCAGGTAGCGAGTTCCCGGTCCCAGTCGTAGGAGAACCCCATGCGCCGGAGTTGCTGCTGCATGTAGGCGACGTTCTGGCGGGTCCACTGGGCTGGGTGCACGCCGTGCTGGATGGCCGCGTTCTCCGCTGGCAGGCCGAAGGCGTCCCACCCCATGGGGTGGAGCACGTTGTACCCGCGCATCTGCTTGTACCGCGCCACCACGTCGCCGATGGTGTAGTTGCGCACGTGTCCCATGTGGATGCGGCCCGAAGGATAGGGAAACATCTCCAGCACGTAGTACTTCGGCCGCCCGGAGTCCTCGCCGACCTGGAAGGTCTTCTCCTCCGCCCACCGGCTCTGCCACTTCTCCTCGACCGACTGCGGCATGTAGCGGGAATCCATCGGTGCGTTCCTCCGCCGCCGGCAGCGAACGAGTCGGGCCTGAAACCGGCGCAAAAGACCGAAAAGTCAACGGGAGCCGGACGGTAGCACACGGCCCCAGGCGATTCAAGAATGCGCCCGCCGGGGCTGCGTTCCCGGTTGCGCGCCTCTCGGAAGCCGTGCTATCAATAGCGCCCTCGTTCGCCCGGGACATCCCCGGCCGACGACCACTCGGTCCCCATCGTCTAGCCCGGCCCAGGACACCGGCCTTTCACGCCGGCGACGGGGGTTCAAATCCCCCTGGGGACGCCAAATCACCGACCCCGCGACACCCTTGGTGCGCGGGGTCTTCCCTTCCTCCCGCCCGAACTCGCCACGCTCCCTCGGCGACCGGTTCCTCCGCCGACGAGCGCCCGCGCGCGCCGCATCCGAGAATCCAGCTGTTCCTCCTCAGGATTTATTCTCCCCGTGCCGATCCGTAACGGACCGTCGAGGCGCGCGCAAGCTGCCCGTGCGCCCGGCGGGCGGCGGGTCCTGGACGACCCGCCGGACTCCCGCGCCGATACGGAGGAAGGCGCCCCATGGCCACCGGCCCCGCCCGCCCCCCACCGACAGCCTCCCGGCAAGGACCCCTGCGGCGGGTTCTGTCACGGCTGCGCGGTCGCGCGGACACCGAGCACGAGCAGGCCTTCATCCGCCTGGCCGTAGGCTCCGTGGCGGGCCTCTACCTGCTCCACTCCCCGAGTCAGGGGACGCCGGAAAGCACGTTTCCAGACCTCTACTCCCTTCTCGTCGTCTTCTTCTTCGCGAGCTCGTTCGCACTGCTCGGCTGCATCGTCTGGTGCCCCGCCCCTTCCCGCATCCGCCGCCTGGCGGGGATCGCACTCGACATCGGCACCACGACGGCAGCCATGGTTCTGAACGGCCGGGCTGCTGCGCCCCTCTTCGTGGTGTTCCTCTGGGTCACCTTCGGGAACGGCTTCCGCTACGGGGTGTCCTATCTCGCCCTGTCGGCCGGCCTGAGCGTCACCGGGTTCCTGTGCGTGGCCGTGTTCGACGCCCAGTGGCGCTCCGACCCCTATGTCCTGTGGGGCCTGCTCGCGGGCCTCGTCGTCCTCCCCTTCTACGTCGCCTCGCTCCTCAAGAAGCTCACGAACGCCGTCGCGCGGGCCCAGGCGGCGAACCAGGCCAAGTCGCAGTTCCTCGCCAACATGAGCCACGAGATCCGCACACCGATGAACGGGATCCTCGGGGTCTCGGAACTCCTCCTCGCCACGGGGCTCACCCCAAAACAACGCCGCCAGGCCCAGTTGATCCACGGCTCCGCGGAGTGGCTCCTCCACCTGCTGAGCGACCTGCTGGACATCTCGAGGATCGAGGCCGGACGGCTGGAACTCGAGGAGGACGACTTCTCCCCGGCGGCCCTGGTGCGTGACACCGCCGACTTCTTCCGCGAGAGCGCCCGGGTCAAGGGCATCGAGATCGTGTGCGACATGGGCGTCGACGCGGCCGAGGCGTTCCGCGGGGACTCGTTCCGGCTCCGCCAGGTGCTGAACAACCTGGTGGGCAACGCCATCAAGTTCACGCCGGAGGGAACCATCCGCCTCTCCTTGGCGGCGGCAGCGGAGACTGCCTCGGAGGCCGCCCTGGAATTCCGCGTCTCGGACACGGGCATCGGGATCCCGCCCGAGGCCCAGCGCCGCATCTTCGAGCCGTTCACGCAGGCGGACTGCTCCACCAGCCGCAACTTCGGCGGGGCCGGGCTGGGGCTGACGATCTCCCGGCGCCTCGTCGGCGCCATGGGCGGGGTCCTCGAACTCGAGAGCGACCCGGGCCGAGGATCCACGTTCCACTTTTCCGTCCGGTTGCCGCGCAGCGCGGGCAAGGTCGCCAGCCAACACCTGCCGCTCGGCGACTCCCCGCGCCCCGAGCTGCAAAGCGAGCTAACATGGGCGTCCCCGCCACGAATCCTGGTGGTCGAGGACAATACCGTGAACCAGGAACTGGTGACCGAGATCCTCCGGGGAGCCGGCTGCAATCCAAAGGTGGCGAGCAACGGGATCGAAGCGCTGCACGAGCTCGACCGCTCCGATTACGACCTGGTGCTGATGGACTGCCAGATGCCGGTCATGGACGGCTACAGCGCGACCCGGGCGATCCGAGAGAAGGAGTCGGGCCGCGTGGGGGCAGGGGACGGCGCCAGAACACCCGTAGTCGCCCTCACCGCTCACGTGACCGCGGAAGAGCAGAGCCGGTGTGTCGAGGCCGGAATGGACGACTACCTGGGCAAGCCCTTCCGGGCCGGACAACTGCTCGCGGCCGTGGCCAAGTGGGTGCCGCCCGACGCCCCCGCGCAGCTGGTCCCCTCTCGCGTGCCGCCCCCCGAACGGAGGCCGGAGACATCCTCGCTCGACCGAGTGATTGGGGGAACGGACGCGGAGCAACCCGTCGCCCTCCCGGCCCTGGGGGCGACGAAGAGCTTCACCCACGACCTGAACAACACGCTGGCGGCGATCATCGGGTACTCCGAACTGCTGCGGCAGGACCTTCATGAGGGGGGAAAGTCGTGGGGATACGCAGACCGGATCCTGCGCGCCGCAGAGCGCGCCCGCGACGTGGTCATCCGCGCTCGCGCGTCTTCACCCGGGGCAAGGGACAAGACCGCCCGGCCGGCGGCGTAAGGTCGGCGGCGGCCGCCGGAACACTACCCTCTTCGCGTGCCGTGGGATGCGCGCGGCGGGCGGGGCGAGCTTCAGTCTTCTCGGATTGCGTCCCGGAACGCAGCCGCGCTCTCCACCGCCTTGATGCGAAGGTCTTCCATGGCCCACGGGCCGTACTCCCAGTGGGAGAGCACCACGCTGGTGTACTTGAAGGCGACCTCGCCGTCCGTGTCCCGCCGAACCGTGTAGACTACGATGAGCTTCGGGCGGCTGTCGCGGAAGACCGGGTCGACCCGTACCGTCTGCATGTCTACCGGGACGTGGACGAGCGCCTCGACGCTGCAGACGAAGCCGACGGCTCCCGGCTCCGCGGGTGGAGGCACGCCGTCCGCGCTCAGGACAGCGGAGAAGCGCTCCGACTCGCGAAGCGCCGCCGCCGCGGACGAGTCGATCTCGGCCGAGAGGGACCGGAGGAAATCCCCGTAAGCCGGGTCGTCCTCCGGAGGCGCGTCGATATCCGCGGAGCGCAACCGGACCCAGCCGAGCGCGCCCTCCGCGTAGCGGGAGTTCCGATAGGTGCGATCGTCCTCGCTGCCCGAAACCGGCTGACGCACCGTGCTCCCCAGGGCCCGGCGGTTGTCGTAGCGGTCCCGGTCGGTACCCTTGCGACAACCGGAGGCCGCGGCGAGGCAGGAAAGCAGGACGACGAGCGCCACGCTCCAGCGTCTCATGCTCCCCCGGCTCCTCTCACGGGCGGCGCGGCGGCCGCTGCAACCCGGCCCCTCATCCGTCCCGGAGCATCCGCCGCAGTACGGCATGGAGGATGCCTCCGTTGCGGCAGTAGTCCATCTCGATGGGCGTGTCGATTCGAACCACGGCCTCGAAGTCCACGGGAGCCCCCTCTGCTCGCCGGGCGACCACCGTGACCCTCTCTCCTGGGACGAGTTCCTCTCCGAGACCCTGCACGTCGAAGGTCTCGCTCCCGTCGAGACCCAGCGACTCGACCGACTCCCCGGCGGCGAACTGCAGGGGCAGCACCCCCATGCCGACAAGGTTGGAACGGTGAATCCGCTCGTAACTCTCCGCGATCACCGCCCGGACTCCGAGCAGTGCGGTCCCCTTCGCCGCCCAGTCGCGGCTGGAACCCATCCCGTAGTCCTTGCCGGCTAGGACGACCAGCGGCGTCCCCTCGGCCCTGTAGAGCATCGCGGCATCGAAGATGCTCATCTCCCGCCCCGTCGGAAGATGGACCGTGACCCCCCCCTCGGCCCCCTTGGCCAACAGGTTGTGCAGGCGGACGTTCGCGAACGTGCCCCTCATCATGACTTCGTGGTTTCCGCGGCGGGCCCCGTAGGAGTTGAAATCCTCGGGCCCTACCCCCCGCTCGGAGAGGTATCGGCCTGCGGGCCCCCCTGGGCCGAAGGCGCCTGCGGGGGAGATGTGGTCCGTGGTCACGGAATCCCCCAGCACGGCGAGCGCCCGGGCCCCCGAGATGGGCGCGATCCCGGGGGGATCCGGCCGCAGGTCGGCGAAGAAGGGGGGCTCCCGGATGTAGGTGGAAGAGGCCTCCCACTCGTACAGGTCGCCCTTCCCCGCGCCCACGTCGTTCCACATGGCGCCGCCGTCGAAGACGGAGGCGTACTCCTCGGAGAACTGACCGGCGCCCACGCTCCTGCCCACCGCCTCCTCCACGTCTGCGGCCGTCGGCCACAACTCCCGCAGGTACACGGGGTCTCCGTTCGGGTCGTGGCCGACGGGCTCCGAAGTGAGGTCGATGTCCATCGTGCCGGCGAGGGCATAGGCAACCACCAGGGGCGGACTGGCAAGGTAGTTGGCCTTGACGACCGGGTTGATTCGGCCCTCGAAGTTCCGATTGCCGGACAACACCGAAGCAACAACCAGCCCGTTGTCCTCCACGGCGGAGGCCACCGCCGTCGGCAGGGGGCCGCTGTTGCCGATGCACGTGGTGCACCCGTAGCCGACGAGGTGGAAGCGCAGGGCCTGGAGGTAGGGCATGAGACCCGCGTCTTCCAGGTATCGGCTCACCACGCGGGAGCCCGGGGCGAGACTGGTCTTCACCCAGGGACGCACCGCGAGCCCCCGCTCCACCGCCTTCTTCGCCAGGATCCCCGCCGCCACCATGAGCGCCGGATTCGAAGTATTCGTGCAGGAGGTGATCGCGGCGATCACGACGGAGCCGTGGGTGAGCGTGGTCTCCACACCGCTGACTTCGACAGCAACCCTGTGGGGGCGGTAGAGATCCTGCCGAATCGGGCGGTGCTCCACCTCCTGCTCCAGCGCATGGCCCCCCTCCCCCAACCACCGGCAGTGGTTCGCGCTCTCCGGGAGATCGGCCTCCACACCGGTGCTGTAGGTCGTCCGCAGGTGCCCCAGCAGAGACTTCTTCGCCGCGCGCAGCGGGATGCGGTCCTGGGGTCTCTTCGGCCCCGCGATGCAGGGCTCCACCGTGCTCATGTCGAGGTCCAGCGTCTGCGTGTACTCGGGGTCCTGCGCGTCTTCAAAGCGGAAGAGCCCCTGCTCCTTGGTGTAGCGTTCCACCAGGTCGACCAGGGCCGCATCCCTGCCCGTGAAGCGCAGGTACTCGAGGGTCACGTCGTCCACCGGGAAGAAACCCATCGTGGCTCCGTACTCCGGGGCCATGTTGGCCAGGGTGGCCCGGTCGGGGAGCGTCAGGGTCCGGAGCCCCGGGCCGAAGAACTCGACGAACTTGTCGACGACGCCATGCTTCCGGAGGATCTCCGTGACGACGAGCACCAGGTCCGTGGCCGTGACGCCGGCGGGCATCCTCCCGTCGAGGCGGACGCCAACCACCTGGGGCATGAGCATGTAGACGGGTTGGCCGAGCATGACCGCTTCCGCTTCGATCCCGCCCACGCCCCACCCGACGACTCCCAACCCGTTGATCATGGTGGTGTGGGCCCTTGAGCTTGTATAGTATGCGAGAAGTCACTAAAATACTAAGTAAACCCTAGGAGCCTCATTTTTCCGGGTAAAAATGGTCGCGAACGTTTGTTACCAGGTC
>CAZGRT010000185.1:0-1802 GCA_964528225.1 uncultured Thermodesulfobacteriota bacterium
CGGCGGTGCATCTCGTGGGCGCGGCTCCCGTCCTTGTGGATGTGCCAGTGCATCCCCGTGGTCCGGGCGTCGAACACCTGGAGCCGGTACATCCCCACGTTCTGGCGACCTGTCGCGGGATCCTTCGTGAACACGCAGGGCAGGGTGACGAAGGGGCCGCCGTCGCCCGGCCAGCAGGTCAGGACCGGGAGCCGGCCGAGATCGACGTCGTCCCCCGTCCAGACCACCTCCTGGCACGGCGCGCGACCTCGGCGGCGGCGGGGCGGGACGCCCCGGAGCTCGAGCAGGCTCGGGAGCAGGCGGACCGACTCCCCCAGGCTTCGCGGGGGAGAGGTTTTGAGCAGCGCCTCGATGCGCCGTGGGATCTCTTCCACGTCCTCGACGCCCAGGGCGAGCTCCAGACGCCGCCGGCTGCCGAAGGCGTTGACGAGCACGGGCATGCGGGCGCCCGTCGGGCGCTCGACGAGCAGCGCCTTGCCTCCGCCCCGGCTCTTCATCGCCCGGTCGGCGAGCGCGGCGATCTCCAGATGGGGGGAAAGGGGCTCGGCGACCCGCACGAGTTCGCCCGCCCGATCGAGGGCGTCGATGAACTCCCGAAGGGACGGGTAGGCGGCCATCGTCGCGGTGCGCCTCGCTTGACCGGCCGAAACGCGCCCGGGTAGGCTACTGCGGCCTCGGGCGCCCAGGAAAGGGCGCCAATCTAGCAGAGGAGTCGCGAAACTGTCCACCCGGCGCACCGTGTACCGGGGACGCGTCGTCGACCTCGGGGTCGAAGAGGCCGTCCTTCCCGACGGCCGTTCGCTGAGTCTCGAGGTCGTCCGCCATCCCGGCGGAGCCGCCGCGGCGGCGGTCGACGCCGAGGGTCGCGTCTGTCTCCTCCGGCAGTACCGGCACGCCGCGGGGGGGTGGCTGTGGGAGGTGCCCGCCGGCAAGCTGGACCCCGGCGAGGAGCCCCTTGCGACCGCGCGCCGGGAGCTCCGCGAGGAGGCCGGGGTCTCCGCCGGCGCCTGGCGCTCCCTGGGCGCCGTCGTCACGGCGCCGGGGTTCTGCGACGAGGTGATCCACCTGTTCCTCGCCACGAACCTCGCGATCGCACCCGCCACCCCCGAGCTCCACGAAGTCCTCGAGGTCCACTGGATCGCGCTGGACGACGCGCTGCGCAGGGCGGCGGAAGGCGAGATCCGCGACGCCAAGACCGTCGCCGCGCTCTTCCGCGCGCGGGAGAGCCTGCGGCCGTGAGCGACCGGAGAGCCGCACGCCCGCTCCGGGTGGGCCGCATCGACTTCGCCAACTGCACGCCGCTCTTCCGGGCCCTGGAGGAAGGCGGGCCGGCCCGGAAGGTGACCTTCGTCCCCGGGCTTCCCACCGAGCTCAACCGGAAGCTCCGCACCGGCGCGGTCGACGTGTCGCCCTCGTCTTCCGTGGAGTACCTGGAAAACCCCGACCTCTACGGGTTCCTCCCCGACCTCTCCATCTCGTCCATCGGACCGGTGGGGTCCGTCCTGCTCTTCAGCCGCCGCCCCCTGGACGAACTCGACGGCCGCCCGGTCGCCCTGTCGCCGGCGTCGGCCACCTCGGTGCTCCTCCTGCGGGTGCTCCTGGAGCGGTTCCGCGGCCTGCGCCCCCGCTACGGTGCGCCGGGGGGCGACGAGGAGGCGGTCCTATGGATCGGCGACCACGCCCTGCGGCTCGTTCGGGAAGACCGCTGGCCGTTCGTGTACGACCTCGGCCGCCTGTGGTTCGAGCACACCGGCACGCCCTTCGTGTTCGCCCTGTGGATCTGTCGGCGCGAGGCGTACGAG
>CAZGRT010000186.1:0-7412 GCA_964528225.1 uncultured Thermodesulfobacteriota bacterium
TGATCCCGGACCTCTCGGGCTACGGACTCGGCCGCGGCAAGCTCCGGGGACTGCGGTGCGTGCACACGCACCTTCGCCAGGAGCCCCTTTCCGAGGACGATCTCGCGGACCTGTCGCTGCTGCGCCTCGACGCGATGGTCGCCCTCGGCGTGACGCCCGAGGGGCGGCCCGGCCGGGTCCACGTCGCCCACCTGCTGCCGCCCAACCCCGAGGGGACCGCGTACCGCGTCCTCCCCCCGTCCGACTTCTACGCGTTCCGCTTTCCCTTCCTGTCCTTCGTGGAGTCGCTGGAGGACGAGATCGCCTCGAAGCAGGGCCGCGCGCTGGCGGTGCGGAGCGGGCGGGACCGGGCCATCCTGGTGAGCGTGAGCCGGGCGCCGCGCCACGAACTCGAGGACAGGCTCGCGGAGCTCCGGGAGCTGGCGCGCACGGCCGGCGTCGAGGTCGTGGACGTGGTGGTGCAGAGGCCGCGGCAGCTCAACCCCAAGTACCTCATGGGGGAGGGAAAGATCCGGGAGGTGATCGCCTCGGCCCTGCAGAAGGGCGTCGACCTCCTGATCTTCGACCAGGAGCTCTCGCCCGGGCAGGTCCGGGGCATCTCCTCGGTGACCGACGTCCGGGTCGTGGACCGCACCCAGCTGATCCTCGACATCTTCGCCCGGCGGGCCCACACGCAGGACGGCAAGGTCCGCGTGGAGCTCGCGCAGCTCAAGTACCTGATGCCGCGGCTGGTGGGAAAAGGCACGGCCATGAGCCGGCTCATGGGTGGCGTCGGCGGCCGGGGGCCGGTCGAGACCAAGCTCGAGATGGACCGCAGGCGCATCCGCGACCGGGTGGCCAACCTGGAGCGCCGCCTGGGGGAGATGGCCAAGGGGCGCTCCCAGAGGCGGTCGAGGCGGGTGCGGGCGGGGCTCCCCATCGTCAGCATCGTGGGCTACACGAACGCCGGCAAGTCCACCCTGCTCAACGCGCTGACCCGTTCGGAGGTGTTCACCGAGGACCTGCTCTTCGCCACGCTCGACACGTCGAGTCGGCGCCTGCGCTTCCCCCGGGAACGCGAGGCGATCGTCACCGACACGGTGGGGTTCCTGCGGGACCTGCCCTCCGGGCTCGTCGGGGCCTTCCGGGCGACCCTCGAGGAACTCCAGGACGCCGACCTGCTCCTCCACCTCGTCGACGCGTCGAACCCGGCCTTCGAGGAGCAGATCGAAGCGGTGGAGAAGCTTCTCGACGAGTTGGGGCTGGGCACGAAGGCCGTGCTCCGGGTCTTCAACAAGATCGACCTGCTGCCGCCGGGAGAGGCCGCGGCACTGGCAGCCACCCGCGGCGGGATCGCCGTTTCGGCCCGCGACCCGGCGACCTTCGGCCCCCTCCTCGACGCACTGGAGAAACGGTTCTGGCCGGAGGAGGGCGCGGAGCGCGCAGAGGGGCCGCCGCCGTCGGAGCCGGCGGTCGGGAGGGAGGAGAACGATGGAATCGGGCCGGATTAGGCGCGTCTCGGAGACCCGCGTGGAGGCGGCGGAGATGATGCAGCCCCACCACGCGAACCCCGCCGGCAACGTGCACGGCGGGGTCATCATGAAGATGATCGACGACGCCGCGGGCGTCGTGGCCATCCGGCACGCGCGCAGCAACGTGGTGACCGCGAGCATCGACCGGCTCGAGTTCCACGCCCCGGTCTACGTGGGCAACCTGGTGGTCCTCAAGGCCTCCCTGAACTACGTCGGCCGGACGAGCATGGAGGTGGGTGTGCGCGTCGAGGCGGAGGACCTGCGATCGGGCGTCGTGCGGCACACCGCCTCGGCGTACCTCACCTTCGTCGCCCTGGACGACCACGGAAGACCGACGGCGATCCCCTCGCTGGCTCTCGAGAGCGACGAGGACCGGCGGAGGTGGGAAGGCGCCCTGCGTCGGCGGAACTCCTGCGCGAGGCCCCCCAGGCGGTGAACCGCGACGGCGGGCCCGCCGCGCTTGCGGTGCCGCCCGCCGGCCTCTACACTCCCGGGACCTTTCCTCCCTCCCACCCACCGCGAACGCGGGCAGAGAGGAGTCCCGACGCCGTGTGTCCCCCTTCCGGAAGTCCCTCCCCCGTCGTGTCCAGAGGATTCGTCCCCGGAGGTCTGGCCACCGGCATCGGAAGCCTCCCCCACCGGGACCCGCGCGACGCCGTGGGTGCCGTGCTCGCCCGTCTGCCGGAGGTCCCCTTCTGGCCGCAGTTGCCGCGTCGCACGCCGCTGGAGGGCATGACCCTCCAGTACCTCGAGGGCTTCCCGGCCCTGGCCGAGGGAGGGGCGGGCGCCGAGCCGACCGCCCGCGCAGCCGGGGAGGCGATGGAGGAGGTGGCGGAGTTCTACGAGCGGGTCCTCTCCGGGGCCCTGGAGTCGTTCTCGCTCTCGCCGGAGCGGGCCGCCGGGTTCTACGCGTTCGAGGAGGCCCTGGACCGGGGCGCTCCCTCGGCGCTCTCCGCGGTGAAGGGGCACGTGACCGGCCCGGTGACCCTGGCCTCGTCCCTGCGGGACGCCCGGGGCCGGGAGGTGCTCCACGACGACACCCTGCGGGAGGTGGTCGGGACGTTCGTGGCGCGCAAGGCCGTTTGGCAGGCCCGTCGCCTGCGGCGGTTCGGGGTGCCGGTGATCGTCTTCCTGGACGAGCCGGTCATGGAAGTGTTCGGGTCCGCATACTCCACCCTGGACGAGGAGGCCGTGTCGGGCCTGTGGCGGCCGAGCCTCGAGGCACTCCACGACGAGGGCGCGCTCGTGGGGATCCACTGCTGCGGCAATACGGACTGGGCGCTCCTGTTCCGCTCGGGCGCCGACATCGTGAACTTCGATGCGTGCGGGTACCTGGACCGGATGCTTCTCTACCCCCGGGAGGCCGAGGCGTACCTGTCCGGGGGGGGGATCCTGGCCTGGGGCGCGGTCCCGACGTCGCCGGATGCGCGCGCCGAGACCGAGGCGACGGTGGCCGGCAGGGTGGAGGAGGGGATCCGGCGATTCGCCGCGCAGGGATTGGACGAGGGGACGCTTCGCCGCCAATGCCTGGTCACCCCTGCCTGCGGCATGGGGAGCCTCGATCCGGGACTGGCCGAGCGGATCCTCGACCTGCTGGCGGGGGGCGCGCGGCGGTTGCGGGAAGGCTGAGGCGGGCCCCGGCCGCTCAGGTCCTGCGGGGCGCGGGGTGCTCGCAGCGAGAGGCGGTGACGCCGCTCCCACAGGGGCACGCGTCGGAGTCGGACAGCCGCCGCCGAGCGAGGAAGTCCACCGGGATGAGGCTTCCCGCCGAAGCGGCCGGCGCGGCGCGGGAACCGCCCGCGCGAGGAGGGGAGAGCCGTTCGACCTTGGCGCAATAGCGGGGGTCGGGCCTGGCCAGGTCGAGGAGGGCGCGCAGGCGGCGGTGGTAGCGGTCCAGCGACGACAGGCTCACGTCCCAGGTCCGGGCCACCTCGCTCCGGGGCGTGCTCCGGCCGTTGAGGCGAAGCGCCGCCAGGGTCGCCGCCGCGCCCCAGGAGGGAGTCAGGGGGCGCCGAGAGGGCAGCCCCGCCGCCAGGTCGGCCCAGAGGTTCTCGGCCAGCACGACCTCCAGGTGCCCGGCTCCCAACGCCTGCAGGGAGCGCCGCAACCGGCGCAGGAGGCGTACGTCTCCGGGTAGCAGGCCCCGACGCTGCTCGCGGACGCGGCGGAGCGAACTGCGGACCTTGCGCCTCTCCCAGGCCGCTCGCGCCCGGTTCTCCCGAACCGCCTCGAGCAGTTCCCCGATCTCCGGGTCGTGGGGCGCGGTGGAGACCGCCCGGCTCAGGTGGGCCTCGCTGGACTCCCAGCGGCCCTCGGCGGCGTGGATCAGGCCGAGGTCCAGGTGCGCGGGGGGGTACTGGGGGTTTTCCCGGGCCGCCTGTTCGAGCAGGCGTCGGCCTTCCTCCCGGTCCCCCATCTGGTACAGGGTCCAGCCCAGGGCGCACAGGCAGCCGGGATGGCCGGGGACTTCCGCGAGGCCGAGTTCCAGGTGCCGGATCGCCTCGTCCCAGCGCTCGCAGCGGATCAGGGCGTCCGCGAGCAGGAGCCGTTCTCCGACGCTGGAGCCCGGCAGGTGGACGAGCCGTTCCAGGGTCGAGGCGGCCTCCTCGTGACGGTCGAGACCCAGGAAGGCACAGCCGCGCTGGTACAGGGCGAAGGGGAGCGCTTCCGGGTCCCGGGAGGCCAGAAGCGGTTCGAGTCGATCCAGGAGCCTCAGCACCCTCTCCCAGCGGCCCTCCAGGGCGCTGCGGTCTACCAGGTGCACGAGCAGGCTGGGGTCGGGCATGGTCTCCGCGGGCGGGTTGTGCGTGGCCTGGGCTCTCGGGGCGCGGACTATACAACGCTGGGGGGGCAGGCAAAAGGGAAAAGGAAAGGAGGCGGCGATGGAGCAGAGGACGCACCTCGGCATCGACGGGGGCCTCGTGGGCGTCGTGGAGCAACTGCGCCCGGGGGAGAGCCGGGTTTCCCTGGCCGGGCGTCCGGACATGGCGGCGGACGACAGGGGGTTGATCCACGGGGGTTTCACCTTCGGCCTCGCCGACTATGCCGCCATGGTGGCCGTGAACGATCCCAACGTCGTGCTCGGCGGGGCGGACGTGCGGTTCCTGGCGCCGGTACGGGTGGGGCAGCGCATGGTGGCCGAGGCCCGCGTCACCGAGACGAACGGCCGGAAGCGCCGGGTCTCCGTCGCCGTGACCGTGGAGGGCAGGGCGGTCCTGGAAGGGACCTTCGCCGCGTTCGTCCTCGACAGGCACGTGCTCGATGCGGGGTGACGGGGCCGGCGCCCCGCCGGCGCAGGGGGCATGCCCGTGAAGGCCCTGCTCGGCTTCGCCCTGCTGCTGCTCATCGGGCTGTTCGCGTCGCGGCCGATCCTGGGCAGGGCGCGGGGCGGTGGCAGGGCGTTCTTCCTCCACCTGGCCGGTGCCGAGTTCCTGCTCCTCGGGGCTCTCCTGGGCCCCCGTGCCACGGGGGTCATCGACGCGGAGACGATCGCGCTGCTCGATCCCTTCCTCGGGCTCGGCCTCGGCTACGTGGGGTTCGTGTTCGGCATGCAGTTCGAGAGGAGTGCCCTGCGCGATGTCCCCGGGAACTACTTCGTCGCGGCGGCCGCCCAGGTCCTGGCGGGCGTGGTGATCCTCGTCCCGGTCCTCTGGTTCACGCTCTCCCGCAGCGGCTTCCTCGGGGCACCCCCGGGGCCCCTGGCGCTCGCCATGGCCGCCGCCGCCACGGGGACGTCCACCTCCTTTCTCTTCGTGCTGGAGCGCCACTTCCGGCCGACGCGGTCCCGGGTGTTTCCCTTCCTGCGGTTCTGCGCCGTGTTCGAGGACCTGCTCGGGGTCCTCCTCTTCGGCGTGGCGGTCTGCTGGCTGCGGGGAACGGCGGTCCCGGGCGGGGGAGGGGGTGCCTGGCTGATGTGGGTGTTCGCGTCCGTCGCCGTCGGAGCGCTCTCCGGTGGCCTTCTCCTCGCGGTGGCTTCGCTTCGGCTGAGCGAAAGGGAGGTCCTCCTGTTCCTCGTCGGGGCCGTGCTGTTCAGCGGCGGTCTGGCCGCGCACCTGAGGCTCTCCCCGGTGCTGACCAACCTGCTGGGCGGGGTTCTCTTCGCCAACCTGAGCCGCCGCGGGGCCGGGTACCACGAGCGGTTGCTCACCGTGGAGAAGCCCCTCTACGTCCTGATGCTGGTGCTGGCCGGAGCCCTGTGGGCGGCTCCCCCCGCCGCGTCCGCGGGACTGGCACTCCTCTACGTGGGCGTGCGGCTGGCCGGCAAGTGGGCCGGCGGCAGGATTTCCGTCCCCGTCGTCCTCGGGCCGGACCGGCGCTTCGGAGGCTACGGCTTCGGACTCGTGGCCCAGAGCGAGATGGCCGTGGCGCTGATGGTGGGCCTTCTCGCCCTGCGTTCCGATCCGGCCACGCACCTCGGCGTCTCCGCCGTGTTCGTGGCGATCCTGCTCAACGGTCTCCTGGCGTCAGCGTACTTCACCCGGCAGGCCCGGAGGGCGTGACCCGTGCTGACGCTGCTCCTCGCTCTCCTGCTGCCCGGGGTCATGGTCCTGCTCGGTCGCCTCCCGCAGGGTTGGGACCTGGCGGAGCCGGCTCGGCTTTCGCTGGCCTTCGGGTTCCTCCTGATGGAAGCCCAGTTGGTCGGCGCGCTCTTCGCGCGGGTGCGCCTCCCCCGGATCAGCGGCTACCTGGTCGCCGGGGCCGTGTGCGGGCCGTGGGTGCTGGGCCTGGTGGACGCCGAACTGGCCCTGCGGATGCGGTTCATCGACGATCTCGCGCTGACCTTCATCGCGCTTACGGCGGGAGCCGAGCTGCGACTCGCCGCCCTCGTGAGGCGGAAGCGCAGCATCCTGAGCGTCGGCGCGTGCCTGCTCGCGGCCGTGCCCCTCACGATCGCGGCGGTCTTCGTGCTCGCCCGGCCGTGGCTTCCCTTCGCCCGGGGACTCGGGGCGACCGAGACGCTGGTGGCCGGCGCGCTGGTCGCCGTCATCGCGCTCGCACGGTCCCCGACCTCGGCCATCGCGGTCATCAACGACTGCCGCGCCACCGGCCCCTTCACCGACACGGTCTTCGGCGTGACGGTCGCCATGGACTCCCTGGTGATCCTCCTGTTCGCCGTAGCCGTCGCGTTCGGAGAGGCGGCGGTGGGGGGGACGGGGTCGGTGGACCTGGGGTTCGTCGCCACGGTGGCCGGCCAGGTTGCCGTGTCGGTGCTCCTCGGGGCCCTGGTGGGGAAGGCGGTGGCGTTCTACATCCGCCGCCTCGAGCGGGACCTCTCCATCCTGCTGGTCGTGCTGGCGTTCTTCCTGGCCGAGGCCTCCCGCTGGTTGGCCCATGCGCTGGACGCGAACCTCGGCGTGGCCTTCCACCTGGAACCGCTCCTCGTCGCGATCGCGGCCGGGTTCACGGTGCAGAACTTCACCGGGGAGGGCGACCGGCTGAACCGGGCCCTCCACGCGATCTCCCTGCCCATCTTCGTCGTCTTCTTCGCGGTGGCGGGCGTCGTGCTGGACCTGGGCGCCCTGGCGGCGGCGTGGGCGGCCGCCCTGGCGTTCGCCGGGGCGCGGATGGGGGCCGCGAGCGCTGCGGCGTACCTCGGCGGAAGACTGGCGGGGGAGGGGGTCGCCTTCCGGCGTATGGCCGGCTTCGCCTTCTACACCCAGGCGGGGGTGAGCCTGGGACTCGCCCAGGAGGTGGCGCGCCGCTTCCCGGATTGGGGCGGCGCTGCGGCCGCCTTCCTGGTGGCGTGCATCACGCTCAACGAGCTCGTCGGTCCGGTGGCCTTCAAGTTCGCGCTGGACCGGATGGGGGAGTCGGGGAAGTTCCGGAAGCTGAGCGATGCCTGACGCCAGGATCTCGAAACGGGTGCGGGGGCGACTCGCCTCCGTTCGCCGGGCGCGTGAG
>CAZGRT010000187.1:0-9697 GCA_964528225.1 uncultured Thermodesulfobacteriota bacterium
AAGGCCCCTTGAAGACGACGAGGTTGATAGGCCGGATGTGAACGCGTGGTAACACGTGAAGCTTACCGGTACTAAAGGGCCGTGCGGCTTGACCCCACTTCGTGTCCTTTGACGACGCGGGCGAGAAGCACCGCCCCCCGAAGCGCGAGCGCGTTTTTTTCCCTGGTCTGGAATTGGCTTGTTTTTCGGTGGCGATGGCGAGGGGGAGACACCCGTTCCCATTCCGAACACGGCCGTTAAGCCCCTCCGCGCCGATGGTACTGCCCGGGTGACTGGGTGGGAGAGTAGGTCGCCGCCGATCCTTTACCCCCCAACGCCCCCGCGTGCCCCGTGCCCGCCGGGGGCGTTGGCTTTTCCCCCCTCACACCGCCCGGCGTAGGGGGGAGCAGTTGTCGATTGCGCGGTGCGTCGGCCTGTGCTAGCAACGCTGGACCCTTTTCCTCCCCGGAAGATCTCAGGAGTGACCCATGGCAGAAGTCCTTCCCTTTCGTGGAATTCGATACAACCCCGCCCACGTGGACGATTTCAACGCGGTGGTCACCCCGCCCTACGACGTGATCGGGCCGGAGTTGCAGGAGGAGCTGTACCTGCGCAGTCCGTACAACATGGTGCGCCTAGACTATGCCCGGAGCCTGCCCGGCGATGACGAGTTGGAAAACCGTTACACGCGGGCGGGCCGAGCGTTTCACGAGTGGCTGGAGAAGGGCATCCTCGTCCAAGAGAAGGAATGCTCCATCTACTACACGGAGCAGGACTACGCCGGCGAGTTCGGGGAGCCCAAGACGCGGAAGGGCTTTCTCGCAGCCGTGCGGCTGGAGGATCCGGACTCGGGCCTCTACCTGCCCCACGAGAAGACGCTCGCCGGGCCGAAGGCGGACCGTCTGCGCCTCATGCAGACCTGCAGGGCGAATCTGAGCCCCATCTTCAGCCTGTACGACGACCCCGAGTTCGAGGTGCTCCGGGACGTCGAAACCATTCCCCTGGCGACACCGCCCCTGATCACTGTGGAACCGGAGGACGGCTCGGTGACCCGGCTGTGGAGGATCAGCGCGAGGGACCAGATTCGAAGGGTCGCGGCCGGGCTCACGGCCAAGGGGTTCTTCATCGCGGACGGGCACCACCGGTACGAGACGGCGCTGAACTACAGGGACTTGCGCCGTCGGGAGCAGCCGGGATTCTCCGGGCGTGAGCCCTGGAACTACGTGTTGATGTACCTGAGCAACCTCAGCGCGCCTGGTTTGACGGTCTTCCCGACCCACCGGGCGGTCTTCGGGGTGCCCGGGTACGACCTCGAGTCGTTCCTCGACAGGCTCCGGGGCTATTTCCGCGTGGAGGAAATCTCGGGCGAGTTGGAGCAACTTTCGGGGCGCATGCAGGATCTCAGGGGAGCCGCGCACGCGTTCGGCATGACGTCCCGGGGTGACGGCCGCAAGTGGTTGCTCAGCCTGCGGGACGAACGCGTGATGGACGAACTCCTCGCGGGGAAGACCCCACGGGTACTTCGGACCTTGGACGTCACGGTCCTTCACTCGCTGGTGCTCGAGCGCCTCCTGGGGATCGACCCCCGGGCTCAGGAGGAACAGCGAAACCTCCGGTATGTCAAAGGACACGAGGAACTCGTGCGCGTCGTTCAGGAGGAGGAGGGATTCCAGGTGGGGTTCCTTCTCAACCCGACGCGGGTCGAGGAAGTGAAGGCCGTTGCCGAGGCCGGCGAGCGGATGCCCCAGAAGAGCACGTTCTTCTTTCCGAAGCTGGTGACCGGGCTTCTGATCAATCCTCTCTTCGATAGCACCGAGGTCTGCCTGCCGTGAACTCGGCGGAGCGGCACGGCGTCGCCGACCGTTTCCTGCGCGCAGGGGAAACGGGGGATGCCGCCCTGGGGGGGGCCGTTCGAATCATCCAGCCCAGCGCGGGCTATCGGTTCGCCGTGGACTCGATCCTTCTCGCGCGGTTCGCGGCCGAGCGACCGGTGGTTCGCGCCCTGGACCTGGGCTGCGGGGCCGGGGTGATCGGGTTGTGCCTGCTCTCGCTGGAAGGAGCCCGAGACGTGCTCGGGATCGACATCCAGGAGGAGATGATCGACCGGGCACGCAGGGCGACGGAGTGGAACGGATTCGGGGGGCGCGCTCGATTCGAGCCGGGGGACGTGCGGGCGAGGCCCGGCGTCTGGCCGGCAGGGGCCTTCGAATTGGTCGTCTCGAACCCTCCGTACCGGCCGGTGCGCTCGGGGCACGTGAGCCCGGTGGTCTCCACGGCCCTGTCCCGCCACGAGATCACGTGCGGGCTCCCGGACGTGGTGGCCGCGGCCCGGCGAGCGCTCGCGCGGAACGGGCACCTCTGCATCGTGTACCCGGCGAGCCGGCTGGCCGCGTTGGTTGCCGCGGTGTGCGAGGGGGGGATCGAGCCCAAGGTGCTGCGCCTCGTTCATCCGCGAGCCGAGGAACCCGCCAGCCTGGTATTGCTGCGCGCGGTGAAGGGAGGCAAAGAGGGACTCGAGGTCAGGGCGCCCCTGTTCCTCCACGACCGCGCCGGCCGGTATTCCCGGGAGGCGGAGGAACTCCTCGGCTCTCCCGGAAACGCTTGACCTTCTCCGCCTTTCTGAGGGCTCGCGCCACGGCCTCCCTCACGGAGGAGTCCTCGATGGTCGCGACTTCGCCGTCGATGGCCGCCAGGGTCTCCGCATCGAGTTCTTCCGCGAGCCAGCCGGGCTTCTCGGCCCTTCGGTGGCGGGGGCGCGGCGCCGCGGCCGTGGACATCCGCAGGCGCACGTCCTTGACTGCCTCCTCCCCGAGCGCTCGGTTCACGGCGTCGCGTATCGAGTCCCGGAGGAAACTCAACTGCTGCATCCACGACGAACTGGAGACGGCGACGGTTAGCTGCCCACGCCGGAGAGACAGGGGCTGGCTGCGTCGGGCGACGTCCGTCCCGACCGCGGCCTCCCAAACATCCCAGATCCGGTGTGCCGAATCCGGGTAGGAGCCCTCCGCCTTTCTCAGGATCTGTTGGATCAGCGGGGAGAGATCATCTAGACTCTTCACGATAGCCGTCCCAATCCTCTCCGTGGATGCCTCCGATGTCACGCCGAACGGCCCAGGAAGAACTCACGCGCACCGGCCCCCAGAAGGGTGGTTCCACTGGGTCGGTTGACCGGGTGGTACGCGACGGCGTACTCATCTTCCACAGCATCCATCGCGTGATGCGCGCCGAGAAGATCCTGAAGAGCTGCGGAGTGGACGCCCGCCTCGTCCCCGTGCCCCGGCAATTGTCCTCGGACTGCGGGCTCGCCCTCGTTTTTCCTCTTTCGCAGCGAGACGCCGTGCAGGAGGAATTGGAGGCAGCGGGCTGCCTCTTCGAGGAAGTGCATGCGTCTCGTGACGACGGATACCATCGCCTGGCCTGAGCCTACCTCCCGTCCCTCCTCTTACTGATTGCCCTTCCATCCTACCCCGGATCGCCCCGACCGGGCACGTCCAGGTGCCCCCGTCGATCGAAAGCCTCACGGTATCTCAAGGATTCCCATCGCTTGGACGATACCTCTGCTGGGCCGCGCGACTGCGTGGCCGGGGTCGGTCGTGCCCGTCGCCCCGTTTTCGGCCGACACCCTCGGGTCGTGCGAATCCGGTGCCGGGCCGACATGGAGAAGGGCGGGGGAGGAGGTGCCGTGGATCTAGTCTTGTCAGGGGACGCACTGCGAAGCGTTGCCGTGGTCATCGACCGTGACCTGCTTCGTTCCGGGGCGGACTGTGCGCTCCTGGTCGACAGAGCTGGTTACGTGATCGTGAATCGGGGCGATCCTTCAAGCCTCGACGTGGTCGCCTTGGCCGCGCTGTCCGCCGCCAACTACGGCGCCACGGAGGAGATCGCGAGGTTGATCGGTGAAGACGACTTCTCACTTCTGTTCCACAAAGGGAAGAAGGAGAGCGTTCACTACACCAAAGTCGGTGATCAATTTTTCCTGATTACTTTGTTCGGCAAGGATGTCTCCCTGGGCCTGATCCGTCTCAAGACGGCAAAGGTTAGAGAAGAGATACTTCCTATTCTAGTCGACGAGGCATAAAGTGTCCTTCATAAACCTTGCCGGAAACGAGATCCAGATCAAGATCGTGTACTACGGTCCTGGCCGTTGTGGGAAGACGACGAATCTTCTCCATCTCCATGAGGCCATGTCGGATTCCGTCCGGGGCAAGATGGTTACGATAGATACGAGAGAGGATCGAACCCTTTTCTTCGACTTTCTTCCTCTCGCCTTGGGCAAGATCTTCAACATGCAGATCAAGATCCAGCTCTATACGGTGCCAGGACAGGTCATGTACAACGCGACTCGGAGGCTCGTCCTGAAGGGCGTCGACGGAGTGGTCCTGGTCGCCGATTCCAGGCGGGAGCAGCGGGAGGAGAACATAGAGAGCCTTCACAACCTGCGACAAAACCTCGCCGAGGAGAAGATCGATTTCCTCTCCATGCCGGTGGTACTCCAGTACAACAATCGAGATCTCGCGGAACAGGGCCAATTCCTTCTCAGCCGCGAGGAACTCGACGACGACCTGAACTCGGAGTTGAAGGCCCCGACGTTCGAAGCCAGCGCCCTGCAGGGCGACGGCGTCTTCGAGTCGTTGCGGGAGGTAAGCAAACTGACGGTGAAGAGGGTCACCCGCAGACTGCTTATGCGGTGACGAACCTCGTCCTGGAAGGAGTGGTCATGGATACCAGCCCCCGCGGTTTGGAAACCCTGGACTCGAAGGCGTTCGACGAGTACATCGACGGCGCGATCGACCAACTCTTCGTGCCACGGCGCAGCGTGGGGGCGCCTGCCCAGAAGGCGTCCCCGGTAGACGAGGCTCCCGCACCCGAGGCTGGCGGAGACGAGATGGACCCCCTCGAGGTGCTGCAGGAGTCCCTCCTGTCCCTGGACTGGGAGGTGAGTCCCAAGAACATCGTGGAGTTCGAGCAACGTGTCAGGCAGATCGGCCAACGCCATCCGGACAACCGGAACGTGGCCACCGTGGTGCAGATGGTCGCGGCGGTGTGCAAGTACCTCGTGGCGAGAGGGGAGTCCGCGAACGCGCTCGGGGTGCAGTTCCCGAGCGCAGCCGTGCGGACGCTGGAACTCCTCCTCGCGGAACCCGCCACCCCTCCGCAGGACTGCCGGGCGGCGGTCGCCCGCCTGCACGAGAAGTACAGACTCCTTCAGGCGGAGGCGCGGCGTCGGAGCGAAGAGGCCGTGCAGGCGCCCACTCGGGAGCGGCCCCCGGAGTCTCCGTCGGGCAGCGGAGACGAGAGTGCCCCGCCTCCTCAGGGCGCCACGTCCCCAGCCGCGATGAGCGGCGACGGCGAGGCGCGAGGCCTGTCGCAGTCGGAGAGTCCCCAAGCGATTCCGCCTGGGGGAGACGCCGAGTGTCGCGAGGCGACCGAGGCGGAGGGAGGCGACGACGGCGGAGGGGAGGCGTCTCACGCGCCGGCGGCGGGCGGCGACGAAGGCCGGGAGGAAGCAGCCGAGGAATCCATGGGTGAAGCCCCGGGAGGAACCGCCGGGGAGGACCTGGGCGAGTCGCGGGAGGCCGCCGAGTCACCCGGATACACGGCGCCCGCGTGGCTCGATTCTGCCGGAGAGGCGAAGGCGCTGTGCGCGGAGGTCTCGAAGAGACTGGATGCGATATGTTCCCGGGGTGATGCCGAGGGCTGGGCCCGGAACCCCGAGGGCGACGACGATCTCGGCCCCTCGCTGGACCGCCTGGCACAGGCAGCCCGAGCCGTGATGGACCGGGTCCCTCCGGCTCCCGATGGCGACTACTCGGCGACGGGGTCGGATGCTCTGTCGATCCTGGGCGGTCTCGTCCAAGCGGTGGGGCGAATCGAGAGGCACCTCGGCACGGCTCTCCCGCCCGCCCAGGGGGCGCCCCGGGCGTCCTCGGAGACTGCCCGTCCCGGTGGACAGGGTCTCACCGTCTCGGTCGGAGCAGAAGAGGTCGCACTGGCGGACGACACCGTGGTTCGGACCGTGGAGATCTCGGGGAAGAAGGCGCAGGCCTTGCGGGAGCGGGGTTACGCGACGCTGAGCGACGTCTGCGGGGCTTTCGGCAGCGTGCGAAAGGGAATCTCGGGGCCCCTCGTGGGTCGTTCCACGGCCGACCTCAAGCGTCTTCACTTCCGCCTGATCGAGGGCTGCTCGGAGACGGCGCAGGTGGTGGTCTTCCTGAGCGACGGCGAGAACCACCGCGCCCTGCTCGCGGACGGGATGCCGTCCCCCGCGGCGCACCGGGCAGGGGGCGAGACTCTCGACCTCTCGGCCTGAACCCCGCTCCGCGTCCCCCGCGTAGAAGCCCACCGGCTCCGCGCGGGGCAGCGCGTCGAGCCCCCTGTGTTGGCGGCAGCCTGTTCTGGTAGAATGCCGTCGCTGCGGTCTTTCGGGAAACTCCCCGCCCGGGGAGGGGCCAGCACCAGTGGCGCCAGCGCCTGCCCGTTCAACCCAGGAAGCCGCGCCGGATTCCCCGTGAGCCTGTGTTCCCTCTGCGCCCGTTCCGGGAAGACCTGCTGCCAACAGACCGACGTCCTCCTCACCCTCGGCGATCTGATGCGGATCCGAGCCCACATCGGGCGGGACGATTTCTGGGAGTGCCGTCCACCGAGAGGCCCGGGCTGCACCGGAGAGGAGGGAGACCCCCACTGGCTGGGGTACACCTTGAGGTCGGATGGGACCCGCAGGGTAATGCGACACACCGGCGCCGAAGACTGCCTCCTCCTATCGGCGGACGGCTGCATCCTGCCTGGGGACGTTCGGCCTCTGATCTGCCGTCTCCATCCGCTGAACTACACCGAGGGTGGCATCGAGGGCACCTCATCCGAGTGCCCCACGCACCTCCTTGCGGACGGCTGCGATCCCCTGGGCGCGGTCGGTGTGGACCTGGAGTCCGCGCGCAGGTGGCACGCGGAACTCTACCGGGAGCTCCGCGAGGAGACGCGTCAGCCGCCCCGGGCGGCGTGAACCGTGCGGACCTCCCTTCAGTCCTGATCCTCGTCCGCGGGTTCGATCAGGCCCTTTTCCTCCAGGTAGAGGATGTGCTCGTCGAGCACCTCCTCGATCGTGGCAGGCTCGGCCCCCGTCAGCCGGCTCACGAACGTCACGAGCCGATCCTCGAGATCTTCGAATTCGCCGAGGTCCGCGTCGATGGGCGGAACCAGGTCGGAGTGGGTCTCGCGCAACTGCCGGACCTCCTCCATGAACTCGGCACCCTCCTCGTCGTCCGGGATCTCGATCACCCCGAGAGCCGCCTGGAACAGGAACTCGGCCTCCAGGATCTCTTCGACCGGGTCGATCTCCAGGCCGGTCCGCTCCGCCACCACCGCCGCAGCTTCTTCTACGTCGTAGACGATCGCTTCTTCGTCCATCGGTCCTCCGATCTGGTGCGGCGGGTCGCCCGCCGTGACCCCCGGGAACGCGGAGCCTAACACGACCGGTTGCGGTGGCAAGCAGGATCGGGATCAGCGACGAGGCGCTCGGAACGAAAGCCCCATGTCGGTGTACAGGCGTGCGGCGAGGGTCAGTTCGCCCAGGTCGACGCGCTCGTCCTCGGTGTGCGCATACTCCAGGCTGCCGGGACCGAGGACGGCCGTCGGGACGCCGGAGGCATGGAACAGGCTCGCGTCGCTGTGGCTCCGGAACACGTCCAACTCACGGCCGCCGGCGGAGCGGAAGGCGGCGACGATCGGATCGTCGGCCGCGAGGCGATGGCCGACCTGTCGGATGGGGTAGGAAGCCTCCACTCTCCCGCCACCCCGGCTCTCTATGACGCGATCGATCGTCGCCACGGCACTCCCGGGCTCATACTCCGGGGGGATGTGAACGTCCACCCAGGCCGTGGCCCGCTCCGGTACGGCGAAGCCGGGATTGGTGGTCTCCAGATTCCGGATGTTCAGGACCGGTCCTCCCCGTCCCGTGGCCCTGGATTCGTGCAGCAGGCCGTGGAGAACGGCCAGTACCGATTCCGCCGCGTTCTCCCCCAGTTCGGGTACGCTGGCATGGGCGCGGCGTCCCCAAGCGGAGATCACGGCCTCGACGTACCCGTAATGACCGGTGCACAGGCGAAGGCCCGTCGGCTCTCCCACGACGGCCCGCCCGGGGCGCGCCTGGCGCAGGAACGCGAGAGTGCCGTCGCCCTCCTGCTCCTCTCCCACCACCAGGGCAACGCCCACCCCCTCGGCTCCCCCCAGGTCGCGAAGGGTCAGGTAGGCCTCGATCATGGCGGCGCAACCGCCCTTCATGTCCGCCGCCCCCAGGCCGGCGATCCAGCCGTCGTCGAGGTCGCGGGGCCCGACGGCCTCCAGATCCCACGCGTCCACGGTATCGACGTGTCCCACGAACAGCAGCGGGGCGTCCGGGCGCCCCAGCACCAGGTTGTATCGTTCTTCCCCCACCGGCTGCACCCCGTAGGGGCACCCCTGGTCCACCAGGAACTCCTCGACGCAGGAGAGGACCTCGCCCTCCTTCCCCGACGGGCTGTACACCTGCACGAGCCGGCGAAACAGTTCCTCCAGGCGGGGTGCGTCGATCGACTTCTTCAAGGCCCCTTCTTCTGTCTTCGCCGACGCAACTCGTCGAGGTTCAGACTCATGTAGACGTGCTTGCGGGGCTGCTCGAAGCCCTGGGCCCGGAAGAATCCTAGCGCCTGCTGGTTTTCCGCCGCGGTATCCACCAGGAGGATGCGTACCCCCTCCCCCACCATGATGTCGGCGAGGCGCCGCACCAGGCGCTCGCCCACGCCGAGCTTGCGGTAGCCCTTTTCCACGGCCATCCACACGAGGTAGCCGTACTTCCAGGGGGACCGCGTCTTCGTCACCGTGGTCCCCATCGCGAAGCCGATCACCTGCCCCGTCGCCCGGTCCTCCGCCACCAGGCAATACTCCGGCTCGGTGGTGAACAGGCCGGTCACCTCGAACTCGTCCCACGTTCGGTAGAGATTCGGTATGTCCGCCGTGAAGGTCCTCTCCCCCATATGAAAGACCGGGGGAAGATCGTCGATCTCCATCTCCCGGATCTCGACCTCCGGCCGGCGGGCCGCCGTGGTTCCTTCCGTGCTCGTCGTCATGTCAATACCCGAAGAATTCCCGCATCACGGCCTGGGCCGCATAGGTTCCCTTGATATGCCACAGGTCGTGGTTCACCACGAGGCTGGCGACCGCGAGCTGCGGCTCCTCCAGGGGGGCAAATCCGATGAACCACTCGTAGCGCCCCGGCGGATCCTCTCCGGTGAGGCTCCCGGTCTTTCCGGCCACCCCGAGGCTTCGCAGCTTTCGCGCGTATCGCCGGAACACGCGGGCCGACGTCCCGTTGGTCACCGTCCTCTCCATCATCTGCGCCACTTGGCGGGCGATGGCCTCGGGTGCGACCTGCCCGAGCGGCTCCGGGGAGGCCTGGTACACCGTGCGGCCTCGGGAGTCCTCCAACCGCTCCACGACGTATGGTCGCATCATCTTCCCGCCGTTGGCGATCGCGGCCGAGATGAGGGCGGCGTGCACGGGGCTGAGGTACACCTCGCCGAAGCCTGCGGCCGTGCGGCCGAGGGGGTACGTCTCGGTGGGCACGCTCGCGTGGCTCTCCTGCAGGCTGAAATCGAAGGGGATCGCCTGGTTGAAGCCGAATCGCCGAAGCGAGTCCTCCAGGACCTGGGGGCCCAACTCGACCCCGACCTTGGCGTAGACGACG